>JAGCWT010000036.1 GCA_017961705.1 Treponema sp. | reverse complement strand
ATATGCTTTTTCCCGTTGTCCTCGACTATTTTGTAAACGATGCGGTTATAATCATCAATTCTTCGGCTCCAGTAACCGGACAAATCTTCTTTTAGGGCTTCTGGTTTGCCTATGCCTTTATAGCCGTTGCGGTCAATGTCTTTTAAAAGGGCTTCAAGTTTTTTTACAAGCCGCTTGTCGGAATGAAGATTTAAGAAGTCTTCCCATGCTTCGTCTGTCCAAAGTTTGTCCATTAAAGAACCTCGCTAATTTCGTGCTTGGTAAGCTTTCCTTGTTTTGCATGCTCCAGTGAAGTCTTTAGCCTAGCCTGGTTCTCTTCGCTCCAAAATGGGTCGCCGTTAAGTTCAAAGGGAATGCGGTTTTCGCGGAGTGTTATTTTTGCAAACATGTTCACAGCTGCCGAAACGGTAAGGCCAATGGATTCGCAAAAGCCTTCAAATGCGGTTTTTGTTTCGTCGTTCATCCTAATGCTTAGTGTTGCCATAATGTGCCTCCAAATCAAGTGAATTTTATTTGTATTCCACTTACAATATAATACAATGTGTTGCAAAAGTCAAATTTAATGCTACAAAGTAGTACAAATGATGGGGGAATGGGGCTGCCCGCTGAGTTTGCCACAAACCCAGTCAACCAACACAGACACCCCACCCCCAAGGGAAAAGATTTTACTTGCTGTAAGGAGCCCTTATGCTTGCGGCCTTTGCCACGGCATCTTCCAGCGACATACCGTAAAATTCCCCGGCACCAAGCAGACGGCCGCTCTTTTTGTCGTCAACAAAAGCCCCAACCACAACTCCGGGCAAGGCGCTTTCCGGTGCGTTGGGAGCATTTGGCCCGCCAAGATCAGTTCTGCACCAGCCCGGGTCCGTAAGGTTTATGCATACGTCCGTACCTTCCAGCTTATAGCCAATGTCTATTGTAACTTTATTGAGCGCGGCTTTGCTTGCGGAATACCCTGCCTGCTCACTTTCCAGCGCAATTCCGCTAGTTGTGTTCACGATGCGCCCAAAGCCCTTTTGAATCATCTTGGGAAGGAAGTGGTAGCAAATCATCATTGGGGCGGTAGTGTTTACAAGGAAGCTTTTTGTGTAATCATCTGCGGGAGTCTTAAGCCAGTCCTTTCTGTAGGCAATCTGCATACCGGCATTATTCAAAACAATGTCTACGCTAAAGCCAAAAGAATCAATTTCTTCCAGCATTTTTTCTACACTTGCAAGATCGGAAAGTTCAGCCTGAACAGCCTTGCATTCAAGGCCCTTTGCCCTTATTTCTGCAAGGGTTGAATCTGCATGTTCCACCTTGCGGCACTGAATAATTATGTTGCAACCACGCTCTGCCAAAAACAAAGCCGAAAGCCTTCCAATACCGCGAGAACCTCCAGTTACCAAAGCCCAGCGTCCCTTTACGTCTACCATAAAAAACTCCTTCTTGTAAAAAGAATACTCAAAAAACTCCCCCGTGGAGAATTTTCCGAACTTATAAAACCCTATTTCTTAGACTTCCCTAAAAAATTGCTAAGCTTAAAAAAGACAATGCTTCCAAGAATAGCCCCAATCGTGTCCGCGCACCAGTCCCAGACAGAACAGCTCCTTCCCGGCGTAAAACTCTGGTGAATCTCGTCAATAAAACCGTAAAGACTGGTAAGCAGAACCGGCAGCAGAATCCTCCACTTGGCAGGAAGATTTGTTCCCACTCCAAAGGCAACCCAAAAGGCAAGCCCCCCAAAGCAGACCAGATGCACAAGCTTGTCCGCATTCCAAAAATCCGGCATGTGTTCAATCGTGGGCTGGCTCGAAAGGTAGCAGCTGCAAGCCGTAATAAAAATAGCCGGCAGCCATTTTGCAAATTTTATAAAAAATGTTTTTGACTCCATACCCAAAGTATATCGATTGTCGCGCTGAATGCAAAGTAGCGGAAAAAGCGCTTATAAATCATCAATTTTTTTTATGGTATTTTTTTGGACGGTACTTTTTAAGCTCTACCATGTTGTTCCTTGGCTAATTCGACATCTTGTCATTTTTTACTACGCTAACAAGGAGCGCCATGGAGGGCGCGTCACGTGTTTGCAGAAGGAGAGGCGCGTTTTAGCAGAAAACGCGGTAGTAAAAAATGGCAAGGAGGCCATTTTTTTACGGGCTTTCCGGGGTTCCGCCTTTCGGCTCCATTGCCTTGCGGCAACGCCTGCGGCGCCCCTCCAATCCCGCGTAGGTTGAATCGTCCTTTTTGCTGATTGCTAGGATTAGGGGTCTACTGCAAACTTTGACTTTGGTAAGCCTACATCGAATACTCCACCATCATGCTTCATGCAGTTTTTAACAGAGTTTGACTTTACGTATACAGTATTTACATTATTGCAATCTTTAAATGCGGCACCCCAATACTCTCCGGTAGTTATATTAGCTTTTACAGTGACGTTCCCGGAAAGCGATGTACACCCATTAAAACAGTTCATCATGTCCGTGACACTTGCTGGAATTACAGGTGCAGATTCAAGGGCAGAGCAGCCTGAGAAACAGGTATTTAAAGTTGTGACTCCATTGGGAATGGATGACGGCGGTGTCTTTAACTTATAGCAGTTGCCGAAACAGCCACCCATGTTTGTTACCGAAGAAGGAATGTCTGGGGCTTCTTCTATATAAGTACTTGCAAAGCACAGCTCGAGGTTAGTTACTCCATTGGGGATTGTTGGAGCAGTCTTTAAGTTTGTACAGGCTGCAAAACACTGTTTCATGCTTGTAACGGTTGAAGGAATTGCAGGAGGGTAGACTAGGCGATAGCATTGTTTAAAGCATTCGTCCATGTTAGTGACGTTTGGCAGATTTGTCGGTGAAAGGTCAACGTATTTATTTTTGCCGCCACTGTCAAGAACGTTAAGGGCATCGTGTAATGTACTCAGATTGCTGGAATTCAATCCTGTTACCTTGATTTTATACGGTTTGCTTGTTGTTGTATCTGGCTTGTTGGAAAGCCATGTGCTCAGGTTATTTATGGAAACCGCGTGGGCAGAGACTACGGTAATAGTTGGCAGCTTGTACTGTATAGTTGTGCCGTCTTTCGTAAGTTTTAGCGTAAAGGTTTCTGTTCCTGTAGCAAGTCCTTCAAAGAACAACTTTGTATTTGGAGAGCCAAAAGAACAGTCTACTTTTGTGCTGCTAGAAGGTGTTTTCCCTGCTGTGAATGAACAGTCAGGGTCAAAAGAGTAAGAGCATTCGTATTCTTCACCAACTGCTATCTCTGTTGGAAAGCCGGTAAGTGTGATTTCGGATATACTTATCGTCTTGGAGATTTCACATTTGTCCGATGAGCTTCCAGTGCGATTTGCAGTTAGTGTGATTGTTACATTACCTTTCGCCGTAGCTGATATTTTACCGCTGGACGAATTGATTGTGGCAGCCCCAGTTACGTTGGTGCGGCTCCATGTATATGTAACGTCACTTGGCTTTGTGGTTGCGGTAAGGGCGCGGGGTTCTTCTCCTGCAATGAATGTAGTTAGACCTGTAACGTCTATTACGTTTACCTTCTTTGTTGCCTTTGTTACTTTTTGGTTGGCACCGCTTCCTATTGTTGCAGTAACTGTTATTGTGGCCTCTCCTTCACCTACTGCTGTAACTTTTTTGGTAGAACTATCTGCTGTGGCAACAGTTCCAGCAGAAGAGCTTAGGCTGTATGTTACAGTCTCGCTTCCGCTGTAAGTTGAACTTCCAGATTTGAGCGATGGCGTAAGAGTAAGGCTTGAGTCGCTGCCTGTCTTGGAGAGCATAGATTTTCCTGCTATGGAGACTCCGTATATTGTTAGATTTATTGTCCTTGGAGAAGAAATTGACTTTGAGCCTATGGTTACGCTTACAGAGATTTTTGTTGTTCCCGCTTTCAGAGGCTCTACCTTGCGTTGGTTTGCTATACTTGTTATGCTAGGAGTTGCAGCAACGCTTGTAGCGCTGGAAGTCCAGTTTTGAGAGGTTGAAATGCCAATTGGTTCAGTGCTTGGTTTGTCTATCTGCAAGTTAAGCAGCATTTCGTTTTTGTTTGTACCGTCGCCTGCAAAGCCAATGCTGTCTCCGGTAATGTTTCCAACTTTGTACACGTAAATATTTTTCTGGTTGCTTGTGACAGTCTTTCCGCCGTAGCTTGCTTCTGCTGTGATTGTGGCGTTTCCGTTGCTAACGGCATGTACTTTGCCGCTTGGATCTACGGTGGCAACGGAGTTGTTGCTTGAATGCCATGTGTATGTTGGGGTCGCGGGGAATCCTTCCGGAGTTGGAGATACTGCTGTGTCGGCTTCGCCAACAATCATAATTTCGTCGGTTGTAGGAATTGTTAGTCCAAGTACGCGGATTGTCTTGGTGGCTGTAACTTCCCTTCCGCCTGCGAGGGTTATTGTTGCTTTTAATGTTGCCAAGCCAGCAGTAGTTGCCGTAAACGTAGCGTTGTTCCCTTCTGCTGGCGTAAGTTCTCCTTCGGCTGTTGAAGAAGAGGAGTCTATGCTCCAGCTGCAAGAAGCTATAGTGCCTATGTCAACAATTGGGGTAAGCGTAGTTTGTTTATTGCCTTCTTCGCATGTAAGCACATCATTAGTAGAAGTTATTGTAGAAACTACTTGTGTTACAATGGAATCTGCGTTTACCGTCTTAGACTTAAAGCCGTCATCGTCTTCCAAGTAAATGTTCCATCGGATGAATTCCCTAGGCTGTACAGTACGGCCAGTGTCGTAATATAAGGCTGTGCAACCTGCAGAACTTCCGGAAAATGCTGATGCCCCGGAGTCTGGAATTACGGCAAGTCCTGAGGGGGCTGTTGTAGAAATGTCTTTGCCAGGTTTTGCGGTAATGGAACCGTCTGTGCCAATTGTTGCAACTGCCTCTCCGTTTATGAAGACAGTATGTGTGTCTAGGCAGTGGGTTGGTGTGGCCAGTTCCGTTGTGGGAACATAGAAGCAAACCCAGAAATGCCCATTGCCTGCTGTTTGTACACTCTGACCTTTTACCCCAGGCGGCGGAGTGTTGCACTTTAGGCTAAAGGAATAGGGGTCAAATTCCCTAAGCGTTTCTGATTCCGTTAGGTAGATTGTGCCTCCTATTTGCTGGCCTCCTTCGTGGTCTTGCAGATAGGATTGCGAGTAGGTAACGCGTATTATGGTCTTGTCCTGCATATCTTGCACGACTTGAACGTCAGTAGAAGATTCGGGTTCGCTAAAATCTGTATGAAGGATGTATTGACGAGGGTTGCGCAGATAGAAGGTTATTGTTTTGTTGCCGTCGCTGGGGATGCATGTTGCTCCAGAGTTGTCTTTGTTGGACTGGCAGGTTATGTCTATTTTTTCTATGGCGGCGGTGTTGGTGTACTTGTCAAAGTAGTCGTGGACTGGTTCTTCCCATGAGGATGATGGGCTGTCGCAGGCAGTAAACAGCGTAAGGACTGTTGCGGCAAGTATGGAGCTTAAAAATACCCCCCCCTATATGTCTGTATAGCTGTGTTTTTCATGGTACTCACCTCCGCGCACAAATTTATCGGCTACCCCTAATTATCGTGCATTTTATGCTTGTTTTCAAGTTTGGATTAAAAATTTGTTATTTTTTTTGGCAACAAATGCTTTTTTTTGGGTATGTCCCCTTCGACAGATGCTATGATTTAGGTGATTGGCAAAAAGTGGTACTCTGATTTGACGGAATCAGAGAGTCGGCGGAAGGTTCAGCTGAGCAGTGAGGAACCGTAATCCGAGAGGATCATGGAAACCTCGATCGACAGATT
>JAGCWT010000035.1 GCA_017961705.1 Treponema sp. | reverse complement strand
TTGGGTGCGGCTTTGATTATTGGACTTGTTGTTGCAATTTTTCAGGCTACGACTTCAATTCAGGAGCAGACACTTACTTTCTTGCCCAAGCTTTTGGTCATGCTTATTGTGCTTGCCCTTTTGGCTGGCGCAATGTTCACCAGCATGAAAAATTATACGGTTGGCCTTTTCCAGATGATTGGCCGGATGTAGCTGTTTTTTTAGGGAGTGGATGTGCCGAACTTGGAATTTATAGCGGCAAAAGCACCTGTCTTTCTTTTGGTTGTAGCAAGATGCTTTGCCTTGATAATGACTCTTCCTCTCTTGTCCTCAAAAATGGTGCCCCGCATTGCAAAGGTGGCGCTGGCTTTGTACATGGCATATTTTGTTTTCCCCCAGGTTTCACTTGTCTCGGGAAAATTTGCTTCCTATTCATCTTATGTAAACGCGGACGGAAAATTCACCCTTGAGTATATATTGCTTTTGGGTGGGGAAGCCCTTATCGGAATGGTAATCGGTTTCTATATCAACATTATATTTGCCGTCTTTAGCACCGCGGGTCAGTTCTTTGCCTTCCAGATGGGATTTTCTGCGGCAGAGGCCTACGATTCGCTTAGCCAGGTGGAAAACCCCCTCATGGGTCAGTTCTTTAACCTGCTTGCCATGCTGGTCTTTATGCAGAACAACTGGTTCCAGATGCTTTTCCTTGGTGCGCTTAAGACTAGCTTCCAGTCGCTGAATTCATTTTCAATTATAAGCAGTTCGGACCACCTGATGAAATTCATGCTTTCCGGACTTGTGCATCTGTTTGCAAATGCCCTTGTAATAGCACTTCCACTTATGGGAACGCTTTTTCTTATAAACGTGGCAATGGGTATACTTTCTAAGGCAGCTCCCCAGATGAACCTGCTTTCCGAAGGTTTCCCAACGCTTATGCTTACTTCTTTCTTTGTAATATGGACTCTTCTTCCCGAATTCTTTAACTTCTTTACGAATTCTTTTGTTACTGGGTTCAGGCAGATAGAACGCCTTTTTATAAGCCTTGGCGGAGGGGGAATTTAGTGAGTCAGATAGATTTGCAGTGGTTTGCCGCAGAGGATGAGGGCAAGACCGAGGAACCTTCAGAATATAAACTCCGTAAAGCCCGCGAGGAAGGAGAAATTGCCAAAAGCCAGGAACTCAACGGTTCCCTTGTTTTCCTTTTGTCTGTTATTGTATTGATAGCCCTTGCCCCCTGGATTGAAAAGAAATGCGAGGAAGTCCTTACTTATTTCTTTAGGAATGTTACTGCTGCCAAGATAGACGACAAGAAATTCGGCTATTTTTGCCTAAAATACTTTCTTATGATGATACTGCCGATAGCTTTGGTGGGGCTGTTTGCTGGCGTTGTCTCAAATTTGATTCAAAACAGGGGCTTTTTGTTTACTACAAAAACAATTATGCCAAAGTTTAACAAAATAGTTCCTCACTTTGGGCAGTACCTTAAGCGCAGTTTTTTCTCTGTAGAGGGTGTGTTCAATATTTTTAAGTCGATTTTTAAGGTTGCGGTAATAGCAATAATAGCATTTTTTGTTATCCGCTTTAATTTGCCTTCAATTTTTGACTATCTTAGGACTGGTGGCCCCAGGCTTGCAATGAAGAGCTTTGCTGGAATGGCTGCGGTTTTGCTTATCATTTGTGCGGTTCTGCTGCTTGTAGTTGGCGTTCTTGACTATATCGTGCAGAAAAGGCAGTTCCGCGAAAGAATGAAGATGACAAAGCAGGAAGTTAAGGAAGAATACAAGGAAATGGAAGGCGACCCGGAGGTTAAGAACCATTTGGAGCAGGTTCAGCGGGCAATGCTAAGGCAGAATATTCAGAAGGCCGTAAAAGAGGCGGATGTTGTAATTACAAACCCGACCCATTATGCGGTTGCCCTTGAATGGAAGCGCGATACAGCTGAACTTCCGGAGGTTACGGCTAAGGGAGAAGACCTTACCGCCCAAAACATGAAGAAGATAGCGCGGGATAACGGGGTTCCTGTTGTGGAAAACAGGCCTCTTGCCCGCGGACTATATACAGACACCCAGGTTGGTGATATAATACCTGCAAACTATTTGAAGGCCATAGCCACTGTTTATGTACAGATTGGCTATCTTGACAAAAAATATGCAAAAGTTTGATTTTTTTGATTGAAAAATTATATAAAACACTTTATACTATAAAAAAAGTGGGTGGGGACTCATGGCAGAAAATAAAAGTGGGAACAACAGGCAGAGTATAATTTCGGCAATTCAGGGAAATTCCGTAGCGGTGGCTGCGGTTTTAATAGTCCTTATGCTTTTTATACCGCTGCCAAAGATGATAATTGATGTGGCAATGGTTGTAAACTTGGCCCTTGCCTTGGTAATCCTTTTGACGGTAATCTACACCAGGCGTGCTGCGGACTTTTCTTCTTTTCCGCGGGTAATCCTTCTGGTAACGCTCTTTGGACTTGCCATAAACATTTCTTCAACAAGGCTTATCCTTCTTCCGGGGGCAAATATTCCAGCCTCCCTTCTTATGACTACCCAGAGCGAAATGGTAAAGGCTTTTGCCAATATCGTTGCTGGCGACAACATAGTCGTAGGATTTATAATTTTCATCATCCTCATAGTCGTTCAGGTAATCGTAGTAACAAAGGGTGCTGGCCGTATTTCTGAAGTTAGCGCACGCTTTACCTTGGACAGTATGAACTCCAAGATGTTCGACATCCAGAACGACCTTAACAGCGGTGCAATTACCGAGGAAGAGGCAGAAAAACGCAAGGAAGAAATAAGGCGTGAGGTGGACTTCTATTCAACAATGGACGGTTCATCCAAATTCGTAAGCGGAAACGTAAAGGCCGGCATATTCATTACCGCAGTAAACCTTATAGGCGGCATGATTACCGGTATGGTCTTCCACAATATGGCTGCGGGCGAGGCTATGGACACCTATGCAAAGCTTACCATAGGCGACGGCTTGCTTTCCCAGCTTCCTGCACTTCTTGTGTCTTTCTCCACAGGTATTCTTGTTACTGGAAGCCGTGCAGACGAATTCATCGGTGACGAACTTAAGCGCAACTTCTCCGTTAGCGGAACCATATACGTTATTGTTGGTATTGCCCTTGCAGCAATGGGGCTTGCCTTCCACAATGCCTCGGCATTCGTTCTTGTGCCTATCGGAGCAATATTTGTCTACCTTGGAATCCGCATGCAGAGGATGCAGAAGACGGAAGCAGAGCGTGCTGCAGAAGCGGCTAGAAACGCAAAGTCCACCAAGCAGACCGGTGGTAGCCCTGACGAGGTTTCTCCTGTCGTTACCCTTGATCCTCTTTCACTTGACCTTGGCTATGCCCTCGTTCCTCTTGTTGACCGTGAAAAGGGTGCAGAACTCCTTGAGCGCGTAACAAGAATCCGCCGTGAGGAAGCCCTTGACCTTGGCCTTGTTGTTCCCCCGATTAGAATCCGTGACAGTATGTCCATTGATCCCGACGAATATTCATTTAAGATTCGCGGTATAGAAGTTGGAAAGAGCAAGCTCAAGCTTGGCTACTACATGTGCCTTAACACTGGTAACGTTGACCCCAAGCGTGCAATTGTCGGAGAAAAGACAAAAGACCCTGCATTCGGTATGGAAGCAATCTGGGTTTCAGAGCCAAAGCGCCTGGAAGCAGAAAAGGCAGGTTACGCTGTAATTGATCCTCCAACAATCATTGCAACCCACCTTACGGAAATAATAAGGCGCCACGCATCAGACATCCTAAGCCGCCAGGAAGTAAGTTCTATTATAAACAAGGTAAAGGAAACGAACCCTGTTGTTGTTGACGAAATCCTTAGCGGAGAGCACAAGCTTACTTATGGTGAAATTGAAAGCGTCCTCAAGAACCTTTTGAATGAACAGGTAAGCATCCGCAACATGGTCGTTATTTTGGAAACCCTTGCTAACTTTGCTCCTATTACAAAAGACCCGTGGATTCTTACGGAAAAGGTAAGGGAAGCCTTGGGTGCACAGATTTGTCTCCAGTATGCGGATGATGACAGGGTGCTCCACGTAATGCGCCTTTCCCAGACTCTTGCCCAGAACATTCTTGACCATCAGGTTATGCAGCCTGGCCAGAAGCCATTCGTTGCATTCGATCCTGTTGACGGCCGCAAGTATATAGAAACTATGAGCGCATCCTTTGCTGCCGTAAGCGAAAGAAATTATCTGCCGATCGTTCTTTGCCCGGATCAGGTCCGACTCCTTGTTCATTCTTCAACTGAACGGGAAATTCCGGGTCTCGTTTGCATTTCTGTAAGCGAGGTTATGGCTGCTGGTTCAGGTATAAAAGTAGAAACAATTGGAGATATCGATGTACAAGACTGAAAAACTTGGAAGTACGCAGATGGAGATAGAAGGACCTTCTCTTGAATGGATAAAGAACAGGCTCCAGAGAGAGTACGGCGACATGTACCAGATTCTCAACTACAAGACTACGCTAAAGGGCGGACTGTTCGGCTTTTTTCAGAAGGAAATTGTAAACGCCAACTATGTTGTGGAGGATTCATTCAACAGGTACAATTCAGTTCCGGATCCCCTAAAGAAAATGCCATATCAGGGCGGGGCAGACTATTCTTCATACCAGAGGCCACAACCTTATCCCCAGAAAACAGACTACATGCCTTATATGCCAAGGGAAGTTCCCGTAAAAACCGGCATGGCAGATCCCAATCAGAACAGCTTTACCGCAAAGCGCGATGAATTCCTAAAGCAGACTTTGGGCAACGGTAATGTAACCAGTATGCTTCAGGTGGCTCAGCTTACAAAGCAGATAGAAAAGCTGGGTGAAAAGATTGATTCAGTCTCTCAGGCTCAGGCAGCATCCCAGGGCGATGAAAATGCTACGATTCAGAAGATAAATGACCTTCTTGTTCAGAATGAGTTTACCCAGAACTACATCCGCAAAATGGATGAAAAAATCCGCAGGGAATTCAATCTGGAAGACTTGGAGGATTTTGACCGTGTACAGGACAGCGTAATAGACTGGATTGGAGAGACAATTTCTATTGCTCCAAAATTCAATTCAAAGGGTAAGTTTGCGCATGTTATAGTTGTTGTTGGTCCCACCGGAGTTGGAAAGACAACGACTATTGCCCGCATGGCCGCAAAGTTGCGCAAGGTTGCCCAGTCAAAGAAGCTTTCTGCTCCTGCAATCAAGATGATAACAATGGATACTTGGCGTGTTGGTGCCTTTGAGCAGCTTAAGCACTATGGCGACGCTATCGAGATTGATGTTGACAAGGCGGAAAGTGCGGATGACCTTAAGTCGCTTTTTGATTCATACAAGAACAGTATGGATTTTGTTCTTATTGATACAAGCGGATACAGCCCCAACGACTACGAGAATATAGCAAAGATGCGCTCTATGCTCGATGTTAAGGGTATGCAGCCGGACATTTATCTTGCCGTTGCTGCTAGCACTAAGGCCAGCGACCTTGAAAAAATCATCAGGAACTACGAGTCTTTTGACTTCCGCAGCGTGATTGTAACAAAATGTGATGAAACTTCTGCGTACGGAAACGTCATCAGCATCCTTAGCGAAAAGAACAAGCAGGTTTCCATGATAACTGACGGACAGCAGGTTTTGCATTCGTTAAAGCGTGCAAGTCCGGTGCTTTTCCTAAGGCAGCTTATAGGGTTCCAGGTGAACAAGGACAAGGTCGTAAAGAAATTCGGCTCTGAGAATGAAGAAGAATAAAGTCTTGCCGTATCTTATGCGTCAAGAAGTCTATTTTAAGTAATGTGTGGGTGTTGATTATGGGAATGGAAGAACAGGCAAACGAGCTACGTGCCATGATGGGGAACGGCGATCCCCATAAGACAAGGATTATTGCAATAACAAGCGGCAAGGGTGGAGTTGGTAAGACAAACGTTGCCGTTAACATGGCTATTGCCTATGCGGAAATTGGCAAGCGCGTAATCCTGATCGACGGTGATATGGGTATGGCTAATGTTAACGTTTTGCTTAACATTGTGCCTCGCTACAACTTGCTTCAGGTTATCAACCGCCAGAAAAAGATGAGCGAAATAATTCTGGACACGGAATTTGGCATAAAATTCATTGCTGGAGCAAACGGATTCTCCAAGATAGCCAACCTGTCCAAGGAAGAGCTGGACTATTTTACAAAGGAATTCCTGTCTCTTTCCAATGCCGACATAATAATCATAGACACTGGTGCAGGTATTGCAAACAACGTTCTTCAGTTTGTTGCGGCCGCAGATGAAGTCTATGTTGTTACCACGCCGGAGCCAACAGCCATAACGGATGCTTACGGTATCATAAAGATAATTTCTACGGAGCTTGTGGACAGGGAGAGCAACATAAAGCTGCTCGTAAACCGCGTTCATTCTGCGGATGAAGGAAAGCGCATCTCCGAGCGTATCATTACTATTGTTGGTCAGTTCCTTAATTACAAGGTTGACTATATAGGTTTTGTTTATGAGGATTCTGTGGTTCAGACCGCAGTTATCCGCCAAAAGCCCTTTATTGTGGTTAATCCCACTTCAAGGCCTTCTGTCTGCATTAAGCACATCGTCGGAAGAATAGAGAAGACGGAGAACAATGCTTCTGTCGGTGTTCAGAATTTTTTAAAGAAATTCGTTGTAGGCGGAAAGAAAAAAAGGTAAATCGCGTTTAAATTATTCTGAATTTGCAAGTTAAACATGACCGGAATGAAATTTTGACGTAATCTTATATATATATGCGGAGGAATGGTTTATGCTCACTCCAAAAAAGATAGCAATTCCGGCGGCAGCAGGGTTTGTTATTTCTTTTGTAATTAGTTTGTTTTTTGCACACAGCCTTTTTTGGTCTCTCATAAGGGGACTTATATTCGGTGTAGTTTTTGCCCTTTTGTTCCTTCTTGTTGACTTTTTGTTCAGCACATTTTTGGAGCAGTCGGCAGATGTGGAAGTTTCTTCCGCAAAAAAGCCTTCTACTTTGGGAAACAAGGTAGACATTACCATTTCTGATGAAGACCTTACGGATGACGGTGAGAATTTGCGCTTCTCCGTTGGTAACAATAAGAAGAGTCTGGATGCACAGGCCTTAAAGGAATCCGATGCAAAGGTTAATGCTGAACTTGATGATGCGGGTGCTGCCATGCAGAATGCCCCTGATTCACACGAAGAAAGCTTCATCCAGAGTGCAAAGGAAACTGCTGCAACAGCTGCAACCGTTGCTGCGGCCAAACAGGATGAAAACAACTCTTCCTTTGTTGCTTCGTCTGTGGCAGATGTTACGGCATCTTCTTCCGGCAAGTCCGGTGATGATTCCATTGACGGCATAGACAGTTTGCCGGATCTTTCCGGTTTTGATGCCCTTACAGGTGATGTTGACGAAAGTCCCGACGTAATAGAAGATACGGAATTTGCCAGCAGCGGAGTTTCTTCTCCTGCAAGCCGTGGCAGCACTTTCTCCGACGGTTCAAAGGCTGCGGATCATGATGCGGAAACAATGGCAAAAGCTATTTCTACAATTTTAAAAAGGGATGAATAAATAATATAAAGGTGAGGATGATGGGTAATTCGCTTACGGATGAAGAAAAGACAGAAGATGAACTTTGGCACGAATTCAAGAAGACCAGGTCTTCACAAATCCGTGACAAATTTATCCGCCAATATATGCCTCTCGTAAAATACGTCGCCGGAAAGGTAAAGACTGGTATGCCGGACAGTGTTGAGTATGAAGACTTGATCGGCTTTGGTCAGTTTGGACTTTTGGATGCAATAAACAAATTCGATCCCGACAAGAACGTAAAATTCAAGACTTATGCAGTTACAAGAATCCGTGGCGCTATTTTTGATGAATTAAGGGAACTGGACTGGGTTCCACGTTCAGTAAGGCAAAAATCAAGGGAAATAGAGGATACTATTGTTGAACTGGAGGCACAGCTTGGCCGTACCGCTACCGATGCAGAGATTGCAAAGGCCATGAATATGACCGAGTCTGAATACCAGACTACAATCATGAAGGTAAGCGGAACCAGCGTTCTTTCACTTAACGACGTCTGGTATTCAGGAGACGACAGCGACCACATGTCCATAGGAGACAACATTGAGTCTCCTTCAAGCCTTAACCCTGATGTTATTGTTGAAAGGGAGGAAGTCCGCAAGGTAATAATCCAGGCAATCAACGAACTCCCCAAAAATGAAAAGATGGTAATTGTCCTTTACTATAATGAAGACCTGACTTTCCGCGAAATAGGCCAGGTTCTTAACGTAAGCGAAAGCCGTATAAGCCAGCTTCATACAAAAGCCAATATGCGCCTGCGTGCTAAGCTTACTAGCCTCCGCAAAGGTATTTTCTAAGGAGAAAGCATGGTAACGTTAGATAAGCTCCGTTTGGAAATGGAATCCCAGCTGGAAGTTGACAGAGAAATTCACTCGGTGGAAGTCCGTGCGGATACAATAGAAGAATGTCTTGCAGATGCTTCCGTTCAGCTGGAGACAAAAGTTGCAAACCTTGAATATGAAGTTCTGGAAAAGGGCTTCCAGGGTATAGCAGGTCTTGCAAAAAAGCCTTGGAAACTTTTGATTTATGAAAATCCCAAATTCATGCAGAAGAAAAAGATTGCCAAGCAGGCTCAGCTTGCTATGGAAGAGGCTGCAGAAGAAAACAAAATCGTCAATTCCGACGGAAGGTTCTATATTCGCCATTTCAAGGACGGTATTTACATTCATGTTATACTGCCGGTTGGTGATGGTTTGCCGGTTGCCGCAAACGATGCAATTTCTGCGTCCAAGCGCCCAGATACCGATGAAGTTGACGAAGCATTGATCAAGAAGTGCTGTAAGGAAGGTACTGACGGTGGTTATGTAAAGATTGGAGAATACGCACGTGCCGCTGCCGGTGATGCCGTTATGGCGGTAGACATAGACAAGGACGAGATGTACGCAACAATCAGTGTTTCTCCGCCGTCTATGAGTGGTGCTGAAATTTCTGCAAACGACATAGTCCGTGCTCTGGAAAGCCAGGGTGTTGTTGCCGGTATAAACGAAGAAAAGATTGCTGAATTCGTAGACAATCCGGTTTACCACATTCCCTATGAGGTTGCCACCGCCATTGCACCTGTTAACGGTTCTGATGCCTACATGAAGTACAACTTTGAAACTGACCGCTCAAAGCTAAAGATTAAGGAAAGCGAAACTGGTCAGATGGACTTTAAGGAACTCAACCTTATACAGAACGTTGTTGAAGGCCAGCCACTTGCTCAGAAAATCCAGCCGCAGAGGGGTAAGGGTGGAAAGACCGTTATGGGCCGCTACCTTGAAGCCACAAACGGAAAAGACATACAGATTCCTCTTGGCCAGAACGTAAAGCTAGATTCCGACGGAGTTACGGTACTTGCTGCTTGCAACGGTGAAGTCTTGATTGTAAGCGGAAAAATCTGCGTTGAACCTATCAAGGAAGTCAAGGGCGTTAACATCAAGACAGGTAACGTTACATATTTTGGTACTGTTATTGTCCACGGAAACGTTGAGGACGGCTACAACATCAAGGCCGACGGTAATGTTGAAATTTACGGTTCTGTTGGAAACTGCCGCATCGAGTCTGGTGGGGACATCGTTATTTCCCAGGGTATCATGGGACGCGACGAGGGTGTTGTTTCTACGCCAAAGTCCGTCTGGGCCCGCTTTATCCAGAACGCAAAGGTTGAAGCCGGAGAAAATGTCGTCGTAAATGACAACATCATGAATTCTCAGGTATCTGCCATGAAGAAGATTGTCGTACGCGGAAAACGTGCGCAGATTATCGGTGGCCACCTGTTTGCTACGGAAGAAATCACAGCCAAGAATATTGGTGCTCCGGCTGGCGGTACAGAGACAATCCTTGAAGTTGGCTTTGATCCTAAGTCAAAGGCAAGGCTCCTTGAGCTTCAGGAACAGCAGGCTGCGCTTGTAAAGGAACTTGAAGAAGTAGACAAGAACATAGAGACCCTCGAAAACCAGAAGAAGGTTCGCCGTTCACTCCCTGTAGAAAAGGAGCAGACCTTGAGCCAGTTCCTTTCTCGTAAGACGGAAATCACCGAGCAGACTAACCAGATGACCGAAGAAATCAATGACTTGGAAAAGCGTCTTAGGGAACTTAAGGTTGTTGGAAAGGTCAATGCCAGCGGAACTGTTTTTGCAGGTTCAAAAATATATGTTCGCGATGAAAAGGATGAAGTTAAGGCTGACTGCAAGTCTGTAACATTCTATTACGAAAACGGCTTTGTCCGTCGCGGCAAATTTGATCCTTCTCAGGCCGCCAATGATATAAAGGCACCAGATGGCTATTCATCCAATTGATTTGTCTCTTGTCTATACACAGATGGACAATGTTGCAAAATTCAATGCGTCTCAAAATCAGGTAGCTCAGGCAATGAACCAGGCTTCGCTTGAAAAAGGTGCAATTGACAATTTGGAAAAGTCAAAGACCGTTCAGGAAGCGGCAAAAAATGAGTCCACTTCCACAAAAATCAAGAAGGACGGGGGCTCTTCCGGTGGAGGGGCATCTCTTTACCAGGGAAAGGGCAAGAAAAGGCGTTCTCCTGAAGAAGAAAATAAAAAAAGTGACGGGCAGCAGGAAATTTCGGATCCAAGGCTGGGGCTTCATGTTGATATAACGGGGTAGGGCTTGGTAGTCGTTGCTTTGTTGCTTTGTGCTTTTAATATCCTCCTTTGGGTTATAATGCTCATAAGGTTCAGGCGTTTGTTTTCTACTGACAAGATAATCGAAAAGACGCGTGAAATCATGGACAACATGCTCATGGACTTGAACCGCAATGCTGAGCGCAATGTTGGCCTTGTTAACGATTCAATCAAAATGCTTAAGGACGTTCAGGAAGAGACTCTTCAGGTACAGCAGGAAGCAGAGCGTAGGGTAGCCCTTTTGAACGGAGAAATAGAGGCCAAAAAGAAATCTCTGGAATTTGAAAGCAGAATATCCGGCGGTGATGGTCCTGAAGAAAAATCCGCCCCTGTAAAGTCAAGGCGAAGCGAGCCAAAAAAAACTCCCCTTGCCAGAAAATCTTCAGAAAAACCTACTGGCCGTACAAGAAGCAAGAGCGTTTCTTCAGGAATAGATCCTCTTTTCCAGACAAATGCCGTTGTGGATTCACCTGCATCAGAGCTTCCTGACAGGGGTAAGTCAGGCAACAGGTCTACTTCTCTTGCGTCACGCTATAAAGAAGAGCAGATGCAGGGCAATCTCTTTTCCGCAGAGAATTCTGCTTCTGACGCGGAAGTGGTGGAATCTGCCACTCGGAATGAGGAGAAGGGTTCAAGGCCTTCTGGAGAGCCCGAGATTATCCGTGCAGAGAATCCCGTTGTTGTAAAGAAGAGCATAAACCGCCAGGTTCAGGAATATGCGGCACTTGGCATGACGGAAGAGGAAATTGCATCAAAATTGGGCAGAACTGTTCAAGAAATAAAATTAATGATTGAATTTTCCTAAAAGTACGCTATAATGTTTTTATGCGTATTTCAAAGTTAAAGAAATCCCGGTACGGTCTTTTGTCCGACGGCACAAAAATTCATCTTTTTACAATTTCCAATGGAAAAATGAGTGTCTCCGTAACAAACTACGGGGCCATACTTACAAGCATTCTTTTGCCCGCAAAGGGTGGCGGTGATGTGGATGTTCTTCTGGGCTTTTCAACTCTGGACGGATTCATCCGCGATGACTGTAGCTTTGGCGCTACCGTAGGCCGTTTTGCAAACAGAATCGGCGGTGCTTCGTTCACTTTGGACGGGGTAAAGTATGATTTGGACAAGAACGACAACGGTGAGAACATGCTTCACGGTGGTTTTGACCGCTGGGAAAAGAAAGTGTGGAAAGCCAAGAAAGTAACGACCGAAAACGGCATAGGCGTTAAATTTACCCATATAAGTCCGGACGGTGAGCAGAAGTTCCCTGGGACGGTAAAGGCCAGCGTAACATATACCCTTAGCGAAGACAATGCCCTTACAATTGAATACGAGGCAGAAACAGACAAGGCAACGCCAATAAATCTTACAAACCACGCATATTTCAACCTTAAGGGCTATGCTGGCGGTTCAATTGAAGACCAGGAACTCCAGATGTTCTGCAGCAAGTATGTTGAACCCAGCGACAAGCTTATTCCTACCGGCAAGCTTATAGACGTTGAGGGAACCCCTTACGACTTTAAAAAGCCCCATCTTATTGGCAGGGACATTGCAAAGACAGGCATGGGCTATGACCACTGCTACTGCATAGACGGCTTTACTCCGGAAAAAAAGCTCAACCTTACCGCAATAGTAAAAGATCCGGCTTCGGGAAGAAAAATGGTTGTAAAAACCACGGAACCGGGTGTACAATTGTATACAGCCAATTTCTTGAACAATGTTCACGGAAAGAACGGCTTTGTTTACCAGAAGCACGGAGCTTTGTGCCTGGAGGCAGAGGCTTATCCGGACTCTCCCAACAAGAGCGAATTCCCCTCATGCATCGTGCGTCCGGGTGAAAAGTACCGCCAGGTTACGCAGTACGCATTTGAGTTCTAGAAAAGGCGGGGCTTCACAGTTTGCCTTGATTTTTCTGAATTAGTTTTGGATTTTTTCCGCAATTCAGTTTTGTCTTGCGGAGATGAATTATACGGCATCGTTTTGCCATGGAAAAAGTTATATTTTAATGAAAATAGAGAGGTCACAATGGACGTCCAGTTACAGGAATTGATCGACAAGATCAAAAGAGATGGTGTTGCCACCGCGGAGACTTCTGCGCAGAAGATTGTTACAGAAGCGGAAGATAAAGCCGCTTCCATCATCAAGGAAGCAGAGGCAAAGGCTGACAGCATCATTAAAAATGCCAAGGCGGAAACTGAAAGAATGGAAAAAGCCAGCGAAGATGCCATAGAGCAGGCTGGACGCAACCTGATTATCTCTTTCCGTGAAGGAATCAACAGGGAAATCTCTGCTTTGGTAACGGCAGAGGCAGAAAAGGCCTTTGACAAGGATTTGCTCAAGAAACTTATTCCAGAAACAGTTAAGGCTTGGGTTTCTTCAAAATCCGGAGAAAACGATTTGTCTGTCCTTCTTCCTGCAAAGGATTTGAAGGCTTTGGAAAGCACTGTAAAGACTGCCCTCAAGAGCCAGATTTCAAAAGGCCTCGTAATCAAGGGTGATGATTCTTTGAATTCAGGATTCAGAATCGGAACAAAAGACGGAAGGGCTTTCTATGACTTTAGCGCTGATGAAGTTGCAGGTTTGTTCAGCTCATACTTGAACCCCCGCACGACCCAGCTTATGATGAATGCCGCAAAGGGAATCCCTTCTGAAAGAGTTGAATTTGATTCTTCTGATGAAGAGGAAAAGCCAGCTGTAAAGAAGGCAGGAAGACCTGCTTCAAAGACGACTGCTAAAACTGCTGCTAAAACAACAACAGCAAGAAAGACTGCTGCAAAAGGAAAGAAATAGTGGAACATTTGTATTATCTGGTAGCCCAGTTGCCGGCTTTTTCGGTAAACAGCGACAGTAATTCCAAACTTCCCATAACGACGGAGTATTTTAAGGACTTGTGCTCCCGCTTTATGTCCAGCAGTGCGGCAAAAGCTGCAAGGAGCCTTTCCCTTGAGCCTCCAAAAAAAGGTGAGCCCACAGGTTCCGCTTTCCTTGACCAATGGTATACAAAGGAACGCAACCTAAGGTTTGCACTTGCCCAAGTGCGCGCACTCAAGATGAAGAAGGAAGCCAAGGACATTCCTATCTCCAGCGACGGAGAAGTTGTTCAGGCTGCGCGTACGGCAACAGGCATGGACAGTCCGCTTAGCGCCGAACAGTATCTTAACGAGTACCGTCTTGGCGTTCTGGATAAAATTGCACCACTGGATATTTTTTCTGTTGATGCGGTTTACTGCTACGGACTTAAGCTCATGCTTGCTGAACGTATGAAGAAGTTTAACAGAGATTTAGGACTCGCTTCTTACCACAAAATTTATGACGAGATTCTTGGAGAAAAGAAATGACAGATACAAAAGGCAAAGTAGTTGCCGTAAACGGAAACATGGTTTCTGTAGAGTTCAACGGTAAGGTATCTCTCAATGAAGTAGGTTACGTCAACGTAGACGGCAAGCTGCTTAAGGGAGAGGTAATCCGTATCCGCGGAAACACGGCACAGATGCAGATTTATGAAATGACGAACGGTATTTCAACTGATTGTGAGGTTAAATTTACCGATGACCTTCTTAGCGTAGAAGTTGGCCCTGGTCTATTGGGACAGGTTTACGACGGTTTGCAGAACCCCCTTCCTCTTCTTGCCCAGCATTCAGGCTACTTCCTTGAGCGCGGTGTCTATCTTCCTGCCCTTGATGAAAAGAAGGAATGGGACTTTACGCCTATCGCAAAAGAGGGAGATACTGTTCAGGCCGGAGACATTGTTGGTTCTGTTCCTGAAGGACCTTTTACGCACAAGATTCAGGTTCCTTACACATTCCTTGGAACATACAAGGTAAAGAAGGTTGCAAAGAGCGGTTCATATAAGATTCACGACACAATCGCAACCCTTACTGATGCAAAGGGCAAGACCCACGACATCTGCATGAGCTTCAAGTGGCCTGTAAAGAGAGCCGTTGACTGCTATGCCGAGCGCCTTATGCCGTCAGACTCAATGGTAACAAAAGTCCGCCTTATAGACACTTTCTTCCCTGTTGCAAAGGGCGGTACCTATTGTATTCCGGGCCCATTCGGTGCTGGTAAGACAGTTCTTCAGCATACGACAAGCCGCAACGCCGACGTAGACATCGTAATCATTGCCGCTTGTGGTGAGCGTGCTGGTGAAGTTGTAGAAACACTTACCGAATTCCCTGAGCTTAAGGACCCAAGAACCGGACGTTCACTTATGGAGCGTACAATCATCATCTGTAATACGTCTTCAATGCCTGTTGCTTCCCGCGAAGCTTCGGTTTATACGGGCGTAACCCTTGCTGAATACTACCGCCAGATGGGTCTCCACGTTCTTCTTCTTGCAGACTCAACATCTCGTTGGGCACAGGCTATGCGCGAAATGTCCGGCCGTTTGGAAGAGATTCCTGGTGAAGAGGCATTCCCTGCATACCTTGAGTCAACAATAGCTTCATTCTATGAACGTGCAGGCATTGTCCGCCTTCGCGACGGTTCAACTGGTTCCGTAACAATCGGTGGTACAGTTTCCCCTGCAGGTGGTAACTTTGAGGAACCTGTTACCCAGGCAACACTTAAGGTTGTTGGTGCATTCCACGGTTTGAGCCGCGAACGCTCCGACGCACGCCGCTATCCTTCAATTGACCCTCTGGATTCATGGTCAAAGTACAAGCCTTCAATGAATTCCGCATGGGTTGAATATGCCCGCAAGATTTACAAGCGCGGTCAGGAAGTCAGCTCCATGATGAAGGTTGTTGGCGAAGAAGGTACTTCTCTCGAAGACTTTATCCTCTACCTTAAGAGTGAATTCCTTGATGCCGTCTACATGCAGCAGGATTCATTCGACGAAATTGAAGGTGCATCAAGTCCTGAGCGCCAGAAATATATGTTCGAGAAGATTGTGGGAATCCTCGGTTCTTCTTTCGGTGTAAGCGAAAAAGACGAAGCCCGCTCCCTCTTTGCGAACCTGCAGCAGGACTTCAAGGACATGAACTACGCCGAATTCAAGAGCGCCAAGTTCAAGGACTATGAAAAGATGATAGACGACCTTCTTGCTTCAAAAGAAGCTAAAATCAGCGAAGAAGTAAAAGCCCTTCTTAAGGATGGTCAGTAATGAACAAAGTATACAGCAAAATAGAAAGCATTAACGGAAGCGTTATCACGGTTAAGGCAAACGGAGTAAAGCTCAACGAACTTGCCGAAATCGAAACACGCTTTGGAAAGTCACTTGCCGAGGTAAACAAAATCGACGGCGAGAACGTTTCGCTTCAGGTTTTTGCAGGTGGCCGCGGTGTTGCTACAAACGACAAAATTCGTTTCCTTGGCCACGACATGCGCGTTTCCTTTAGCGACAACCTTCTTGGACGCATTTTCAACGGTTCAGCAGAGCCCCGTGACCACGGTCCTTCTCTTGCAGAAAACCTTGTTCCAATCGGTGGTCCTTCAGTAAACCCTTCAAAGCGTATTCTTGCAAACCGCATGATGCGTACCAACATTCCAATGATCGACATGTTCAACACACTGGTTGTAAGCCAGAAGATTCCTATCTTCTCAATCTCCGGTGAACCATACAACCAGCTTCTTGCCCGTATTGCAATGCAGGCAGAGGCAGACGTAATCGTTCTTGGCGGTATGGGTCTTAAATATGACGACTACCTTTACTTTAAGAACACACTTGAAGAGGGCGGCTCACTTAGCAAGACGGTAATGTTCGTTCATACTTCTGCAGACCCTACTGTAGAAGCAATGAAGATTCCTGACCTTTCGCTTGCAGTTGCTGAACAGTTTGCCCTTCAGGGAAAAGACGTTCTTGTTCTTCTTACGGACATGACCAACTTTGCAGACTCAATGAAGGAAATTGCTATCACACAGGAGCAGGTTCCTTCAAACCGCGGTTATCCGGGAGACCTTTATTCACAGCTTGCATCCCGCTACGAAAAGGCTGTTGACTTTGCCGACCAGGGCTCTGTAACGGTTCTTGCCGTAACAACAATGCCTGGCGACGACGTTACACACCCTGTTCCAGACAACACGGGCTACATCACTGAAGGCCAGTTCTACCTTAAGGGTGGACGTATCGAACCTTTCGGAAGCCTTTCACGTCTTAAGCAAAACGTAAACGGTAAGACAAGAAAAGACCACCGCAACCTTATGGACGCAATGATTAAGCTTTACGCCCAGTACAAGGATACTCTGGAAAAGAAGTCCATGGGCTTCAACATGTCCGCATGGGACGAAAAGCTCCTTAAATACGGCGTAATGTTTGAATCCCAGATGATGGATTTGTCCGTAAACGTTCCTCTTGAAGAGGCTTTGGATAACGGATGGAAGATTCTTGCCGCATGTTTTGAAAAGCAGGAAACAGGCCTTAAGACAGAACTTATTGAACAGTTCTGGCCGAAGAACTAATTTTTTGGGAGCTTGATTAATGGCTAAGATAAAGCTGACTAAAAATGAGCAGAAGGTTCAGAAAGACGCGCTTAAGATGTACCAGCGCTATCTTCCGACCCTTACGCTTAAAAAACAGCAGCTGCAGTCAGAAATACGAACGATAGACGAAAAGGCCAGGGAAGTCCGTGCCCAGAAAAAATCTCTGGAAGAGGACTTTGAAAAATGGATTTCCGTCTTCGGCGAACAGGATGCATTCAAGCCCGACATGGTCACCGTAAGGAACATTAAGAAGGGCTGGGGCAACATTGCCGGCGTAAAGATTCCAATTTATGAGGGTGCTGATTTTGGCCGCGGAGACTACGACCTTTATTCAACACCTTTGTGGATAGACATGGCTGCAGACCGCATGGAAAAGGCTCTGGAGCTTGACCTTCAGGCAGAAGTGCTTGAAGAGCAGGTAAGGCTTCTTTCCAAGGAACTGCGTACTACGACACAGCGCGTAAACCTTTTCGAGAAGGTTAAGATTCCCGAAACAAAGGCTAACATCAAGAAAATTGGTGTTTTCCTTGGCGATGAACAGGTTGCCGCCGTTGTACGCTCAAAGATTTCAAAGAAGAAGCTCCAGAACGTGGTGTCTTCAGATGCAAAAGACGAGGGAGGCAAATAATGGCAATTGTTCAGATGAAAAAAGTTTCCCTTGTCGTATTGAATTCGCACCGCAAGGAGTCTTTAAAGAAACTTCGCAAGATGGGCCTGCTTCATTTGGAGACAGTCCAGGGCAAAGGTCCGGTTCTTGCTTTGTACAAGGAAAATTCAGCTGCCGCAGACAAGGCTATTTCTATCATTGATGAAATAAAGTTGCCTAAAAAGCAGTTGCCGGTTCAGGTAAAGCTTTCTAAAGAAGGCGCAATAGAAAAGGCTAAGGAAATTGTTTCCCTGAATGACAAAAAGAAGTCCCTGCTGGACAAAATCTCACAGGATATAATCGAGCTTGAAAGGCTTTCTTCCTGGGGGTCAGTAGACCCGGATGATTTTGCATATCTTTCAGAAAAGGGAATATTCCTTTATATGTTCGAGATTCCTCTGGACAAGTATTCGCTTGTGGGCAAGGAATCAAAGACCATACTGGTAAATTCCGTTAACAAGACCGCGCGTTTTCTGCTTCTTTCGGAAACAGAAGTAACGGATAGGCCAGCGGATCTGCCTCCGGAAGCATATTCTGTACCGGTGCCGGATCGTTCTACGGACAAAATTGCTGCCGACATTGCGGAGTCAAAGGCAAGAATCGCTCAGATAGAAAGCGAGCTTACCGAAGACAAAAAGTACCGCTCTGTTCTTGCAGACTTAAAGAATTCTCTTGCAACAGACATCGAATTTGAAAATGTCTACAGCGGAATGGAACGTGACGAAAGCGGAAAGGCGGAAGAAGCTAAAGATTCTTTGGAGCCAATGACCGTAGAAGATGCTCTTGCACAGGCAAAGGCCGAGGAAGAAGAAAGCGGAAGTTCCCTTGCATGGGTTACAGGCTATGTTCCTGTTGACTCAATGGACAAGTTTGAAAGCGAATGCAGGGCTAATGAATGGGCTTATGCCGTTTCAGATCCCGCGGAAGAAGACTTTGTTCCTACAAAGCTTCACAACAACAAGCTTGTAAGCCTCATCTATCCACTTACAGACTTCTTGGACGTAACTCCGGGCTATCATGAATATGATATTTCGGGTTGGTTCCTGATGTTCTTCTGCATATTCTTTGCAATGATTTTTGCGGATGCTGGCTACGGCCTTTTGATTGCGCTTTTGGGTCTTTTGCTTTACTTCAAGAGCAAAAAAGGCTCAAGGTCGCTTCCTGTGCTCGTAATCCTTTTGGGTGCCTGTACGATGGTTTGGGGAACACTCACATGCTCCCTCTTCGGAATCTCCGCAGAAAGGCTGCCGTCTTGGTTCAAGGGGCTTTCTTCTGCAAGTCCTTTTGCCGCTAATACGGTGGGAGAGGATGCCTCCAACACCAACCAGAAGGTCTTCTGCTTTGCCCTTGCATTGATTCAGCTTAGCATTGCACACATAAAGGGCATAGTAAGCAACAGAAAGAGTCTTAAGGCTATTGGTGAATTGGGTTCCCTAATGCAGCTTTGGGGCATGTTCTACGTTGTAATGAACATGGTTGTTGATTCCAACAAGTTCCCTCTGAGCGACACTGGCATTCCTATAAAGGCATTCGGCTTTACCTTCCCGTCAAATCTTCCTATTATCTGTATAGGTGTACTTTTGTTCGGATTTGCGTTAAGCTTTGTCTTCTCCAATTATGACGGAAGCATAGGAAAGTCTGTCTTGGAAAGCTGCAAGAACATCATTAGCGTGCTTTTGGGTATCGTAAACGTGTTCTCGGACATTGTTTCTTACATCCGCCTTTGGGCTGTAGCTCTTGCGGGAGCTGCAATCAGCAGTACGGTAAACTCAATGGCTGGTCCAATGTTCGGCAGACTTGCGCTCGTAATCTTTGCGGTAGTTCTCCTTGTGTTTGGTCACGGACTGAACATGATGCTGAACCTTCTTTCCGTAATCGTTCACGGCGTACGTCTTAACACCCTTGAATTCTCAACTCACTTGGGAATGACATGGAGTGGAACAAAATACAGGCCTTTCAGTGAAGGTGCAAAACCTTTTGGTGAAGAATAGGCTTTTTGTCGGAAGTCTGCTTTTGCAGAGCTAAAATTTGATAACAGGCGGGTTTTGTGCCCGTCTTTAAATAGAATAATAAACTGCCCAAAAAGGGCTTAAGGAGTTAATTATGAACTGGGGTATGATTGGTGCTGGTGTTGTTATGGGCATTGCCGCTATGGGAAGTGCAATTGGTATCGGTATTGCAGGCCAGGGTGCTATTGGAGCATGGAAAAGATGTTACTTGAACAACAAGCCTGCTCCCTTCCTTCTGGTTGTTTTTGCTGGTGCTCCTCTTACACAGACAATTTACGGCTTCCTTCTTATGAACAACATGCTTGGAAAGGCAAAGGCTCTTGCAGAAGAAGCTTATAAGACTGGCGGTCTCTTCCTCTTGGGTCTTGGTATTGCATGTGGTCTTTCTATGTGTATGTCTGCAATCGCACAGGGAAAAGCTGGTGCTGCTGGTTCCGATGCTCTTGGCGAAACAGGTAAGGGCTTTACAAACTACATCATGGTAGTTGGTCTTTGCGAAACAATCGCTTTGTTCAGCATGGTATTCGGCATGATGGTTCAGCTCTAATCGGCAGACCATATCATAGTAGATTTACAATTTTCTAAAAAGGCTGCTCTTTCCCATAAAGCGGGAAGGGGCAGTCCCTTATTTTAAAGGGGCAAAGATTATGTTCAAGACACCAAGGGTCGTTACAGTAGGCGGATTCAGCGGAATAAGGAAAATACTTGTTGGCGGAGACAATCCAGTTACAATTCAGACAATGTGGAAAGAAGGCATTACCGATGTAACGGAGGGCTCAGAGCACCTGCAGCAAATCCTTAGGCAAATAAACACCCTAAAGTCCCTTGGCTGCGACATAATCCGTTTTGCAGTCCCCGATATGCAAAGCGCCGCAGCACTTGGAATAATAGCCTCCCACACAGACGTGCCTCTTGTTGCGGACATTCATTTTGACTACCGCCTGGCACTTGAAACGCTAAAGTCAGGCCCCGTCTCCGTAATCAGGATAAATCCCGGCAACATAGGAAGCCGTGACAGGGTAGAAAAAGTGGTCAATGCCTGCAAAGAAAAGGGTGTTGCCATAAGAATAGGCGTAAACACAGGAAGCCTTCCAAAAGACCTTGAAGCCTGGGTAGAAGAAAAAAGAATGACACGCGCAAAAGCCCTTGCAGAGACAGCCATGCGTGAAGCCTCAGTTTTTGAAGACCTTGACTTTAAGAACGTAGTCGTAAGCATGAAGGCATCTTCCGTCCAGGAAACAATAGAAGCCAACGAAGAATTTGCAAAAGAAAGCGACATTCCCCTTCACATAGGCGTTACAGAAGCTGGCCCCCTTATAAGCGGTGTAGTAAAGTCAACGCTTGCATTTTCAACCCTGCTAAAAGAAGGCCTTGGTTCCACAATCCGCGTAAGCCTTTCATCC
Source organism: Treponema sp. (assembly GCA_017961705.1). Lineage (GTDB taxonomy): Bacteria > Spirochaetota > Spirochaetia > Treponematales > Treponemataceae > Treponema_D. The sequence goes on along the minus strand of JAGCWT010000035.1, from coordinate 21,420 downwards.
GCTCCGGAAAACGAAGTTATAGCAGGCCGTGAGATACTCCATGAATGCGGAAAAAGAGAAGCTGGCGTTACACTTGTTAGCTGTCCAAGATGCGGCCGTCTGGGCTTTGACGTGCATGGTTTTATGGAAAAATGGCAGAATGAACTCTATTCCTTAAAAAAAGATGTAACTATTGCCGTCATGGGATGTATTGTTAATGGACCTGGAGAAGGCAAGCACGCAGACCTTGGAATTGCAGGTGGCGGAGACAAGGTCATTATTTTCAAGAAGGGCAAAATAGTGCGAACAATTCCTTCCAAAGATGCCGATAAGATATTCAGAGAAGAACTGAATTCATTGTAAAATTATTCCTGGGAGTCGTTTAAATATGAAGACAATTAGAAAAAAACTCGTTTCCTTGACTTTTGCCGCTATTTTTTCAGTTTGTTGCCCGCTTGCGTTTGCAAAGTCCAATGCAGAAGCCGATTATTTTTTGACATTGCGTTATGCCCAGAATGCTTTTGAAAACGGAGACTATGGTAAGGCCTTGTCTTTGGCAGAAAAAGCCAAGGATGAACGTCTAAAGGTCGTGGAAAGTGAGCTTAAAATCCTTGAACAGACCCAGAAAATTGCAGCCGTAAGAAAAGCTGGTGATTCCCTTGACGACATTATGAGCGAACTTAGGCAGAGGAACCAGACAAAGGCTATAGATGTAATAGAAAACTATGTGGACAAGTATGGAAAAGACAGGTTCAGCGGAAAATATTCCGTGCTTAAGGATTTCATAATAAGAACCAAGAATTTTCCTGAGTCTGACTTTTTGATTGGCAAGATTTACAGGCTGGAAGGTGAAACTTCCGTTGCCGAAGACTATATGAACAAGGCTTATGACAAAAAGGACATACTGAACGTCCCAGACCTAAAGTATGACATTCTATATGAATTGGCTGAAATTTCAAAAGACAAGCATGACAATGACGGTTACGAGCGCTATTTTAAGAACATACTAAAAGACGACAAATACTATGCAGACGAAGAGCCCAAGGACGCAAATGCTGCACTGAATGCTACCAAGGCTTCCAAAGACAAGGCTGATATTGAAAATTCAAAGAACATTCACAATAAAAGAGCCTATATGAATTCTATCGTAAGGCTCATAAAGACAAACCGTGCGGATAGCGTTGAAAAATTCTTCCTTATGTACCGCAACGACTCAGACATTTCCACAAAGGCTTTGGTTGGTCTTTCTGATTTCTACTTTAAGCAGGGGCAAAACGAAAAGGCACTCCGCTGTTCAGCACTCGGATGCATAACTGCCTTGACAAAAATCGAGGAAATTCTAAAGGACCGTCTTACGGATTATAGCTATACCTCCTTTGCAGACCTCTTAAAAAATGCCTCGGCCTACAGCGACATTGTTAGCTGGGGCAACAAAAACGGTATTTGGCAGATGTACTTTAATTTTGCCGAGATTGCAAACAGCTGCGGATGCAAGAATTTTGCCCAGGAACTGTTCTCTATCCTAAAAGACTACGAGCCTGAATCTTATTGGCGCAACAGGGCAGAGCGTTCCTATGAAAAACTTACAGGACCTGCTCCCCTGCAGCAATAATAATTTCTTGGAGCGTATTTCTCTTTTTACTGTGCGTAAGGCTTGCCTTACGCAATTTTTTTTTGTTACCCGCTTTCCAGGGCTCCGCTTTCGCTCCGGCCCGCTTTCGCGGTCTTGCTGCGCAACCCTTCCAATCGGGGCTAGGCTTGTTTTGCAAAATCCTTAATACTGCAAGCCAAGGCCAAAGGTAAATTCATATTTTTTGCATTGTTCACGCCAGTCTTGGTTTAGGTGACTTCCGCCAAGCCATCTTCCTACGTCCACACCCATGCTTGCGCGTACTACAAAGCTCTTCCACCTCTGCATAAAGAAGAGGGCTTCCAGACCCGCTGCGTAGAATCCGTCCCTGTAGTTAAAGGTCATGTCCGTAGCATAGTTATGGGTAAGCCCAATATCCATAAAAGGTGAAAGCTGGAATTCAAAATCAAGATATGGTAATATTTTGTGCGGCAGCCAGCCAATGATTTTTATTGGGGCAGGAGCCGTATTGTAGGAACCAAAAATCTTATATCCCCAGTCCATCCAGTGCGTAGTGATTATGTGTACGGGCATGTCAATGGAGAATTGCAGTCCCGTGTCAGAATCTAGGGCTTCTTTGTCAAAATCCTTGTATTCCTGCTCATCCTTTATTCCCCTAAGCCTTGAGCCAAGCTGGTTTTGGTGACCGTTCTTTATTACATAGTAGTATGCGTCAACCGTAATTCCAACCCAATCCCAGAAAGACGTAAAGAATTTTGATTCAATCTCCACGGAAGGGGCAAGGCTTTCCGTCTTAAAATTCCACTTGAATCCCTGTTCTATGGACTCTGAATATCCTTCCCTAAAGTTTCCCTTCCAGTTTTCATTGCTTATGGATATTGAGTGCGCAATTTTAAGCGTCGGTCCCAGAAGGTCTTCATTTAGTGATGAGATTCCGTCTTTGTCCCAGTTGTAGGTAACTGTTGCGGATGGTGTGTATACCACAGGCGTAAATTTGTTTATTTTTCCGATCGTGAGAGGCATGTCTATGCCGCCTTCCTCAACAAAATACAATTCATCGCCGTATTCTTCGTATTCAGTGTCGCGGACAACAGATTGTGTTCCATGTATGTTGAATGAATTGTCCTCGCCGAACGGAATCCCTATTTTTAGGCCTGTAGAAAGGTCAAATTCCGGCTTTCCTTCTCCTAAGGTCCAAGAAAAGGAAACGTCGTTTGTCCATGCGTTTTCCGTTATGCCAATGTCAAAAGGATAGTCATAGTCAAAATTTGTCCCGAACTCCATTTTCCTGAAGTTTGTGGGCTCATCCTTGTTTCCAAACTGTGCGTTAACATCCAAGTTGAATGTGCTAAGGGTTCCCAGAAAGTTTTTGTCCTTGAGCTTTACCTTGAGGTTGGCACCTTCATTTGAATTGTAGCTGGGTTTTGGAAGGGCAAGAAGGTTGTGGGCTTCGGTAACAGATATTTCGAGTACCACAGGAGTTATACCATCCGTCTGTGCCAGGGGGGTGTACTTGATCAGAGTTTCCTCAAAGAGCCTTGTGTTGTCGTATTTTTGCTTTATGTCCGCAATGTAGGCTTCCAATTCTTCCTTTGACTTAAAGACCTGCTTTTTGCTTATTTTGTAGAGGCGCTTAAGGGCTGACTTTTGCGTTAGCCCCTTTGAACTGTATTTGACATCCTTTATCCTGTAGGAAACTTGGGGGATTGTTTGTTCGGTTTCCGGTAAGTCCTGCGGAAAGCAAGTAGCCGCCATTGAACAGGCAAGGGCAAAGCTAAGAAGCAGCCTTTTTGTGCTTTTTGTAATATTCATCTAGTATGCTCCTTTTCCTTTAAGCACAACCCAAATTGTTTTTATGATAATCCAAAGGTCAAGCCAGATAGACCAGTTCTGGATGTAGTATGTGTCCAAGGTAATTCTTTCTTCGTAGCCTGTGTCACTTCTGCCGGAAATCTGCCACATGCCGCTTAGCCCTGGTTGAGCAGAAAGAACGTAGTCTTCGTATTCCCCATATTTTTTAAGTTCAGGCTGTGTAACCGGGCGGGGTCCAACAAAAGACATGTCTCCGGCCATGATATTCCACAGCTGGGGCAATTCATCAAGGCTAGTCTTCCTCAGGAACTTTCCAACCTTTGTTACGCGGGGGTCATCCGTAAACTTACGGTCTTTTTCCCATTCGGCGGCGCGTACCGGGTCTGTTGCAAGGATTTCCTTGAGCTTTTCGTCAGAGTCAATTCCCATGGAGCGGAATTTCCAGCACTTTATTTCCCGGTGGTTCTTTCCGACCCTCTTGTGGCCGTAGAAGATAGGGCCTGGGGAGTCGATTTTTATTGCAATTATTATGAATATGGACACAAGGAGCACAATTGGTAGCGTCGCCAGGCAAAGCAAAATGTCCATAAGCCTCTTAATTAGAAGGGCACGGCGCTTTGTAAGCTGGTTCGTGGAAGAAAATGCAAGGATTCCCCCCAAGTCCCTCATGTGAAGCGAAAGGTTCGTTACAATCTGCTGCTTTGGCACCTTGATAAGGTAGCGGAAAGTTGTCTGCAAAAGCGGAAGGTGCTCTGAATAGTCGCTTATTATGGCTACCTTTATGTTGAGTTCCTTTATTAGGTTGAATATCTCTTCGTTAAAGTTAAAGATAGGAACATCATTGTATGTTTCCGGATGGGTCGGAGAAGAGGTAATAATCAGGGCGGGGCTGTAGATGTATTCCTTGTGGGTTATAAGCCTGTCAACAATAATATTTGCGGCATCCCCCTTTGAAAATACCACTACAGGCACGGAATTCAGCTTTGAATTTCTGAACGCCATGTGGAATATTTCTCTCATGACAGGCAGCATTATGGAAGCAAAAGGCCATGCCAGCAAAAGGGCGATGCTTATTGGCCAGCGGTCCCTTGCCTCAACGTTTATACTGATTGCAATTCCCATTAGTCCAAAGAAGGAGCAGAGGGAAATTCTCTTGATTTCTTCCTGAGGGGCTAAAAGTATGCCTGGGTAGAGGTTTGCCGCATAGAAAACAGCAAGAAAAAGCGGCAAATATCTTGAATATGTGACGAATGAACGGAAATTTATCCAGGAATTGTTTATGGCATTGACTATGAAGAATCCAGTTCCTATGCAAAGCAAGAGTATAAAGGCATCCAGACCCATTAACGTTATTCCGCAGAAAAAGGAGCTGGTGGATTTGTAGCGGGCCTTAAATGACTTTTTGAATTCTTCTAATTCCATAACATTGATTACCTGATAAGATTATAGCATATAGAATGAATTATGTCTATAAACTCCATTTCTTATGCAGGGCCTATCTGGCGGAATAGTTTTTTTCTATCCACTTTAGGTATTCTCCGCTCTTTATGTTTTCTATCCATTTTTGGTTTGAGAGATACCACTTTACGGTAAGAAGAAGCCCCTGTTCAAAGGTCATTTTGCGTTCCCAGCTAAGTTCAGCCTTTATTTTTGAACAGTCAATGGCATAGCGCGCATCGTGGCCAGGGCGGTCCTTTACGTGCACAAGTGTCTTTTTTACCGCATCTTGGTCAAGGCCTGTTTCCTTTGCCGTAAGTTCAATCAGCTTGTTTAGAAGGTCTATGTTCTGCCATTCGTTTTCACCGCCAATGTTGTACTTTTGTCCGGCTATTCCTGAGTTTACAATTTGCCATACTGCCCGGTTGTGGTCTTCAACGTAAATCCAGTCGCGTATGTTTTTTCCTTCCCCGTAGACTGGCAATTCTTTGGATTCGCGGATATTGTTCACCATAAGGGGAATAAGCTTTTCCGGGAATTGGTAGGGGCCGTAGTTGTTAGTGCAGTTGCTTAGGGTTACCGAAAGTCCGTAGGTGTGGAAGTAGGCCATTGCAATGTGGTCGCTCGAAGCCTTGCTTGCTGAATAGGGGGAGCGGGGGTCGTAGGGTGTTGTCTCCGTAAAATAGCCTGTAGGACCGAGTGAACCGTAAACTTCGTCCGTTGAGATATGGTGGAAGAGTACGTCATCACGCTTTTTGTCAAGCGAAACGCCCCAGTATCTACGCGCTGCATCCAGAAGGGTGAATGTACCGTTCACATTTGTCTTAAGAAAGGCTTCCGGTCCCAATATTGAGCGGTCAACATGGGATTCCGCCGCAAAGTGAACCACAGTGTCAATGTCATACTGTTTAAAAATACGCTCAATCTGAGTACGGTCAGTTATGTCAACTTTTTCAAAGAAATATCGTTTTCCTCCGAATTCATCCTGAACCGTCTTGAGGTTTTCCGGGTTGCCGGCGTATGTAAGGCAGTCAACATTTATTATATTTCCCGAAAAATTTGCATCCTGAAATTCTTTTTGCCCGGTCGCACTCTTTCCAAAAAGATAGTTGATGAAGTTGCTTCCTATAAAGCCACATCCGCCTGTTACCAGAATATTCTTAAGCCTTCGGTGTCCCAAATTATTCTCCTTTGAAGTTGTCTGACTTTATGAATTTTTCAAGGCTTTCTTCCCATGAAGGAATTTTTATTTTAAGTGCCTTTTGGATTTTTTCCTTACTCATGACTGAATAATGGGGCCTTTTTGCAGCAACCGGGTATTCTTCCGTAGAGCAGGGGTTTATAGTGCAATCTTGCGTTATGCGCTTGTACTTTTTTCCCAGCTCGCAAATTTTTTTTGCAAACTCGTACCAGGTCGTTTCGCCGGAATTTGTAAACTGATAGACACCGTACGGTAGGGCTGAATTCTTTCCGAACAGTTTTGGTGCATTTACCGAAGTCAATATGATTTTAATGATTGTGCTTGCAAGATCCGCTGCATTTGTTGGGCTTCCCCTCTGGTCATTTACTACGGAGATGCTGTCCTTTGTGTTTAAAAGCTTTGTCATGGAATAGACGAAGTTGTGACCGTAGAATCCGTAAAGCCATGCGGTGCGGAGAATGTAGTACTGGGTCATTTCCTTTTGAACAGCATCTTCTCCTGCTGCCTTTGTAGTACCGTATACGCTTTGTGGATTCTTTGCGCTTTCTTCTGTATAAGGAAATCTTTCTGTGCCGTCAAAAACATAGTCTGTAGAGATATGAATAAGCTTTGCGCCAATGTGGCGTGCAGCACGGGCTATGTTTCTTGCTCCGTCTTCGTTGAGCTTTTTTGCAAGGTCTGCCTCTTCTTCAGCCTTGTCTACGGCAGTATAGCCTGCACAGTTTATAATCCATGTGATTTTTGTGGGGAGCTTCCCCTTGGCTACAGTACTGCCTGTCCTGTTTGCCGCAATGTCGTGGGATTCAGCAAAGTTGTCAAGAACTTCCAGGTTGGTAATGTCTACTTCTTTATCTGTTCCTACCCAGTTTATTTTATTCGCAGTAAGCTGCCTGCCAAGTTCAGAACCAAGCATTCCCTTACAACCGATAAGCCAAATCATAATTCACCTCTATGCCTTATTATAGGCGTTTCTGTGTGTTTTTTCAAGAACCTTTGCCAGAGGATGGTAATCTGGGGAATCTCTGTTCTAACCGCCAATCCACTTTGAATTTAGGTCAAAATAGGATCTGTCCTTGCAGAAGTTTTCTTGCCTTGTGTCTTTTTCGGAGAGTAGAGGTTCTAGATCAGGTGCGATTTTTTTCCAGTCAATACCAATGGCTGGGTCATTCCACATGATGCCGCCTTCATCTTCCGGATGGTAAAAATCCGTACACTTGTATGCAATGACTGCTGTTTCGCTAAGGACGTAAAAACCGTGGGCAAATCCTTCCGGTATGTAGAACTGATTCTGTTTTTTACTGTCAAGTATAAATCCATAATATGTTCCAAATGTTTGTGAACCATTGCGAAGGTCAACCGCCACATCGTATACAAGACCCTGTACAGCGCGTACCAGCTTTCCCTGTGGATGTTTTTTTTGAAAATGAAGTCCTCTAAGAACCCCCTTAAAGGATGCGGACTGGTCGTCCTGCACAAAATGCATTGTAAGTCCTGCTTCATGGAAATCCTTTTCGCTGTAGACTTCAAAGAAATAACCCCTCTTATCTTCAAAGACCTTGGGCTGAATTTCCCATAGACCTGCAATGGGACATTTTATAAAAGTAAAAGGCATTGTAAGTTTTTCCTCTAATGATCTTGAAGTCTGGATTGAATACCGTCTAGGTTTGCAATGTATCTCAGGTATTCACCGTAAACTGTTTTGTAACCTGACGCTAGGTTTATAAGATCTTCCTTGGTAATCCAGCCGTTGCGGTATGCTATTTCCTCTATGCAGCTTACATACATTCCCTGCCTCTTCTGTATGGTTGCGATGAAGTTGGACGCCTCAAGAAGTCCGTCGTAAGTGCCGGTGTCAAGCCATGCCATGCCACGCCCCAATAACTCAACGCTGAGTTTTTTCTTTGCAAGATAGGCATTGTTTACAGCCGTTATTTCAATTTCACCACGGGCGGAAGGTTTTATTTCCTTTGCTATTTGGACAACGGAATTGTCGTAGAAGTAAAGCCCCGGAACCGCGTAATTGCTTTTGGGCATTTTTGGCTTTTCCTCTATTCCCAGAACGTTGCCAAAAGAGTCAAATTCAACAACGCCATAAGCCGTGGGGTCTTTTACAAAATATCCGAAGATTACAGCTCCGCCTTCCTTTTGAATCTTTTTGTATGCATTGTTCAAGGTCGTGCTAAAAGACTGACCGTAAAAAATATTGTCGCCCAAAACAAGGGCCACACTGTCCTTGCCGATAAAGTTTTCGCCAACAATGAATGCATCCGCAAGTCCCCTTGGCTTGTCCTGAACCGCGTAGCTGAATTTCATGCCCAGCCAGGAGCCGTCGCCAAAGAGTTCCTTAAAAAGGCTTATGTCGCGTGGGGTAGAGATAATCAAAACCTCGCGTATCCCAGAAAGCATAAGAACGCTAAGAGGGTAATAAACCATCGGTTTGTCGTAGAGGGGCAGAATCTGCTTTGAAACTGCCTTTGTTATGGGGTAAAGCCTTGTACCTGAACCACCGGCAAGAATAATTCCTTTCATTTTATTTCTCCTTGCTGAATTTCTGGCATTTTTACAAAGTTTACAAAGAAATCCTTTACGCTGCCTACAGCCTTAAAGAAGTTCCAGTCATTTTTTGCAATGATGACTAAAGCAAGTACAATCAGAGCGATAAGTAGCAGGGCAAGTATAGTACGCTTTACCGGGAAGCCCTTCTGGCGGTAGGGGTCAAAAGAGTCGAGCTTTGAGCCCTTTGGCCGCACCGCAGTGACTGTAAGCATGGAACCAAGAGGAATATTTATTTTTACGTTTCCGTTTACAGCCCAGCCGCTAGCGTCAAGAATTGGAGCTATATTCCTCTGCTTTAGCTTTGCCCATGCAATGAACATAGATGGGACTGAAATAATCAGTATCAATCCAACAATTCCAAGCGGAATCCACCAGCCCAGACCCAGAAATGCCTGCAGCAAACCGCCCACAACTGTTGCAATTCCCGTAAAAGCAACGCTTATGGCAGCTATTGTACCCACGTCAATTTTTTTGCCAGCGGTCGCTTCCTTTGCGGCAGTTGCAGCGTCTGTCGGCTTTTCTACCGCAGTAGCCATTTTTTCCGCCACAGATGATTCTGCAGAAGCAGCCGTCTTTGCAATGCGGTCCTGAATCATTCGGACAAGCTTTTTGTAGGGGCTAAAGAAACCTTCTTTTATGCTGATTGGGTTCTCGATGATTTTTACAATCGTTGCGTCCCAGTCCTGACCCTTTCTATCAAAGAATACTCCGTTGCGCCCTGGGATAAAGTTGTCGCGGGATCCCTGGCTTACCATTGCCGCAATCTGCATCTTCTCTCCAGAAGCATTTGTACAGTCGCAGTATAAAAGATAGCACTGGCTTAGGGGAGACATGGAAGCATGTTTGGCCGCATCCATCACCCTAAAGCACAAGTCGCAAGAACGTCCGTCTATGTAAAGGGTTCCACACTGGAAAACAGCATCATCATCTGGTGAATAAAAGTTTTCGAACGATACGAAATTCTTTACAAGCTCAAGCATGTCCCGGCGGTAAAGAATCATCTTTCTAAGCTCAAGTGTTGCAAGCGAAATTGGAGGGTGCTTTTCTTCCTCGTCAAGGTAGGATGTAATAAGCGTTTCTGCATCGGATGCAAGAATTTCGTCTATGCGCTCAAAGCTCAAATCCTTTGCGCAGTTCTGGGGGCGGGCGTTGTACCAGTCCATGTAAGGCACAAAAGCCTGCTGAATTTTATTCCATTCATCTTCCGTAATGAACTTTTTGCCTTCTCCAAAAATTGCTTCAACGGTATTTTTCCTAAAGGTATCAACAGCGTCTTTCCATGCGGGATTTATCTCGCTGCCAAGAGGAAGTTCCTTTTTACCGTCTTTGCAAACAGCAAGCGGCAGTTTGGAAAGCTCTTCCTTGCACAATACTTCCTTGGAAAGAACAGTGTCTTCTTCCTTTTTGCGCAGAGAAAGCTCTACTTCTGTATTGTAACATTCAAGTGAGCAGCGCAAAAAGTATTCGTTAACCTTGTCCCTTACAGCCATGTAGGACTCTGCAGCCGCGTCAGTCTGGTATTTAAGGAAGAAAATCTGTGGGGCATTTTCCTGGGCTCCGTTTCTCCATTCCTTTACCGCGCGTAGGGATTCAAAGAATTCTTCCTTTTGCTCGCGGGTAATGCCTTTGCTGCCGCTTATGTCGTCGGCACCGCCTGTAGAAGATATTATTTCCTTTATAATTGCCGCACTTAGTTCGTCTTTTGCAGCCTCAGAGGGAAGAATTTTGTCTCCGTTGAATACAGCCGGAGAAAAGAGCTTTTCCTCTACGCTAACATCATCAAGCGTAATCTCAGCCGCGTCTTCTTTTCCTATAATTTTAAGAACCGCCTTTGCAGAATCATAAGGTGAATGTCCGCAGTCAAAAGGCTCCTTTCCAAGAGCGTCCAGAGGAATGGAACTTCCAGCTTCCATCAAAACTTCAGGTTTTGCAAAATATTTCTTTATAAAAGAAACCGCTTCAAGAATTTCCGGTACGCGCACACGGCCATTTTTATCCGTGTCAAGCAGGCTTAGGGTTTCCTCACTGAATTCAAGGCCTTTTACTGGACATGCAAGGGCAATCCAAAGTTTGGGGTCAAGCTCGTCAAGATGAAGAAGGTCATCTATAGTTGAAATTTTTACCTGTACAAGTCCGCCGGTCTGAATAAAGTGCCAGCGGTGTGGCTGTGCTTTTGTAATGCTGTTCATAGATATATTGTTGCACAAAAAGCATTTTTAATCCACTGACTTTTCATTTTTTTATTTATTTGGAGCGTATTTCTTCTTTATCCTTTCTATGTTAAAGCAGCCGGAAATCAATTTTGTGTGCAGCGGAAGGCAAATGCGGCTGAAAACCCGCATTGGAGCGGAACGAGCGTAGCGAGTTTAATTTCCTATTCCGCGACACAGCGGGTTTGTCAGACGGATTTGCCTGGGAGCGGAACACAAAACTGATTTCCATGCTTAATATGATATACGTCTTGCAGATTTTAATTATTTCCTGTACAGTATGCGCTATGAATATGGAAGCATTTGTTTTGGGCTGCGGCGGAATGATGCCCCTGCCTTACAGGCACTTAACGTCAGTTTTGCTAAGACGGGATGGGGATCTATTCCTTTTTGACGGTGGCGAGGGAACCCAGGTTTCTCTAAGAAGGCTAAACCTTAAATGGAAAAAGATAAACGCAATTTTTGTTTCCCATACACATGCAGACCATGTTACGGGTCTTCCGGGAATCCTCATGCTAAGCGCCCAGGTTGACAGAACGGAGCCACTCTATATCTTTGGGCCGCCAAAAATCGCTGAATACATAGAAACCAGCCGCAAAGTCCTAGACATGTACATAAACTATCCGATTGTGGTAAACGAAATAAAAGCCCCTTGCACAGTATACGGCGGAGACGGCTTTTACATACGCGCTTTTCCGCTTGATCATACAAAGACCTGCGTAGGCTACACTCTGGAAGAACTTGACCGCCCTGGTGAATTCAATCCGGAAGAGGCCATAAAGTTAAAGGTTCCACGCGGTCCCTTGTGGGGAAAGCTTCAGAAGGGTGAAAGCGTAATAAATTCGGACGGAGAGGAAGTTAAGCCTGAACAGGTTGTGGGTAAGGCAAGAAGCGGAAGAAAGTTCAGCTTTGTTACGGACACAATGTATCTTCCTTCTATTGCAAAGGAAGTCCAGGGCAGCGACTTTTTAATCTGCGAAGGAATGTTTGCTGATGACTGCGAAGACCAGGCAAAAGAAAAAAAGCACATGACAGCGCGCCAGGCGGCAACAATTGCAAGAGATGCCAACGTTAAGCGCATGGCAATGATTCACTACAGTCCGCGCTATACCGACCGTGAACTTGACCTGCTTTTAAAACAGGCTAGGGAAGTCTATCCCACTGCAGAGCTTTCCCGCGACAGAATGCGTGTGGAAATTCCCTACGAAGACTAAGGGCTTTGCAATGAAAACAGACGTTAACCCAACGACAGGTTTTGTTGAACTCAAGGGCTTTTGCAAAGAGTACAAAAAAAATGTCGCAGCTTGTTCAGACATAGATTTTTATGCGGAGCAGGGCTGCGTAACTGGGCTTCTTGGGCCAAACGGTGCTGGTAAGTCCACTATGCTCAAGGCAATATGCGGTGTTCACTATGCCACCCGGGGAAGTGTTACCGTGTGCGGTTTTACTGATGCCGTACAAATAAGGCAAGTAACGGGCTTTGTTCCTGAATACCCGGAGCTTGATTCTTCACTTACTGTAAAAGAAGTGCTTTACCTTAACGCGTCTATGTACAATGTGGAAAAAAAAGTGCAGAAGGAAGTTGTGGAGTCTGCTGTTGAATCCTGCTCATTGAATGAAGTTTTTACAAATAAAATTTCAACTCTGTCAAAGGGATTCCGTCAGAGGGTAAGTCTTGCAAAGGCCTTGTCCTGCAACCCAAAAGTTCTTGTGCTTGATGAATTTTCAGGCGGCCTTGATCCAGAGCAGATTGTAAAAATAAAAAAAATGCTTGTGAATTTAAGCAAAAAGAAAACTGTAATTCTTTCCACCCACCATATAGAAGAAGCAGAAAGCCTCTGCCAAAGAATATATGTAATTAGCCACGGCAGTGTAGCAGCGTGCGGTTCAAAAGAAGAAATAATTGCAAAGGCAAATGTTTCTAATTTGGAGAAAGCCTATCTTAAGCTTGCAGGAGAAGGTGCATGAAGTCTTTGTACAAAAAATACATAGTGCAGATGTTGTATTCTCCGCTTTCATATATTTGCTGCATGGTCTTTGTCCTCTTCTGCGCGGCAAATTTCTTTTTGGGACAGAAGTTTTTTTCTGTAACCGGAACTACCGAGCTTCATTCCTTTTTTTACGGAATTCCTTATGTCTGCATAGTTGTTATTCCAACATTGGGGCCTTTGTGTGGAACTTCAAAAAAAGAGTATTCCTTGCCATTTCATGCGCTTTCTATTTATGCTGCAAAGATACTCTGTATATTTACTGTTCTTGCGGTAAGTCTTTTGCTAACTTTGCCAGTGCCCATTTGCGTTTCAAAAGCGGGTAGCCTTGAATGGAATGCCGTATATTCAGCCTATTCAATGGCCTTGCTCTACCTGCTTTCTTCTTCTAGTCTGGCAGTCTTTGTGTTTACTGCCTTAGAGAATGCAGGTGCGGCCTTCTGTTCATGTGCCCTTGTTCTTGCGGCGCTAAATTCAATTCATGTGCTTCCTTCATTAAGTGCAACTGGTATTTTCTTTGCTCCCCTTGTACGTTTTCTTTCTTTTGCATGGCATTTTGATGCGGCAGGGAAGGGAATCATTGACTCCAGGGACATAAGCTTTTTTCTTCTTTCTGCGCTTTTTTTCTACGGACTTTGCGTTATCATTATGGAAAAAAGACGCGGAAACCAGTCGCTGGGTTTTAAGAAAATCCGCTTTCTTTTTGTGCTTACGGCTTTTCTTTTTGCCCTGGATTCTTCAATATTTTATTTTAGAACTGATGTTACAAGGCAAAAGAAATTTTCTGTGTCTGAATATTCAAAGGCTCTGCTTTCGGAGGTAGACCAGCCTCTTTCCATTACGTATTACCGCAACAAGGAGCTGCTTTCGCTTTTGCCACAGGTGCGTGATGTGGATGAATACCTTTTGGCATTTGCGGGCGAGTCGCGCTTTGCCACCTACAACTTAGTTGACCCTGTAAAGGAAAAGAAAGAGAAGCTGCTGGAATCTGCCGGTGTCTATCCTCAAAACGTAAGGACTTCTACAGACGCAACAACATCCGTTTCTTCTGTATATTCAGCCGTAATACTTGAATACCTTGGTAAGACGGAAGTAATTCCTTTTGCCGCCAACGTTCAGACCCTTGAGTATCAGCTTTGCACAAGACTCAATTCTATTGTGCGGGAAAAGATGCTTTCTGCCCAGGTTCTTTGCGCAAACGAATTTGAGCTTGAAAAGAACTATGCCTATATAATGCCTCTGCTGCAGGCCCAGGGAATTTCTGCCATTCAGACTTTCCTTCCGTCAAAAATTCCTGGCATGGCAGAAGATGGTAATGCTGCAATTGCAGTTCCATTCACCGCGCTAGAAAAAGTGCCGCTTGTGGTTTTGGGAAGCTCGGCATTTTCTCTTGATGATTCAAATGATTTACTGCAGTTTGCAAAAAACGGGGGAAAGTTTTTTATTGCCACCAATCCCTATTCTGTAGACATGACAAACTGGGAAGTAAAAGAAACTTACCGCGACTGGGGAATAAACGCTCTTCAGGAACTTGGAATATATTTTAAGTCTACACTTACGGCAGACAGCAACAGCTTTAACATCTGTTTTGACTCCTCCAGTGACAGGGACGGTGCTTCTCAAAAAAGCGAGTACATAAAGTATTCATTCTGGCCCAACATTCCTTCGCAAAAAGAAGCTAGGGATGGCATGACTCTAACTTGGCCCTGTGCAATAGAAACAGAGCCTTCTGTGTCCGAAGAGGAAGGTTTTTCTGTAAAACCTTTGCTTGTAACAAATAAAACCGCATGGCAAAGCAAGAAGGTTATGGGTAATTTTCTTACAAATCCTTTTTCTGCCTCAAAAAATGCGGAGTCCGGTGAGGAAGTAGGTGAATTTCCTGTAGCAGTTGAGCTTTTTAGAAAGAATGAGGAAAGTCCTTCCGTTATTGTTTTTGGCGACCAGTATTGCTTTTCTGCCAATATTCTTCCATATATTTCCTCTGAGCAGATGCTGGACACCCGCTCCTTGGACTTTATTGTGTCAAGTGTTATACGCCTTAACGGAGATGAAGAGCTTTTGCACCTTAAAGACAAGAACAGCGTGGACATAAGCCTTTACAAGATAAGCGCAGAATCTCTTGCTTCTTATAAAAAACAAACGCTGGGTTTTGCCTGCGTTCTTCCGGCTGTGTTGCTACTTGCCATTTGGCTTTTGATATTCATAAAAAGAAGAAAATTCAATTCGGGAAGGTGATGAATGAAAAGACTTTCTGCAAAACAAGGTGTGTTGATTTTTTATGCTTTTGACGCTGTTCTGCTGCTGATTCTCTTGCTGACCTTCCTTCCGTTCAACAAGAGAAAATCTGTTGCTTCCATGGAAACAGCTTTGCTTAATCCCAATAATGTTTCAAAAGTTGCGCAGATAAAAATTTCCGTGCAGAACGGTAGCCAGAATTCCATAAGGCTTTTTAAGAGGGGCAGGGTCTGGCTTGGCATTGATGAAAATTCTGGTCTGGAAAAACCTTATGTCTGGCCTGCTGACGGTCTGAATATTCTTTCTCTTATTGAAGAGTCTGCAAAAATCCAAAAGGTTTTTCTAGCTTCGTCAAAAGTTTCCTCTTGGAATGAATTTTGCGTGGACAATGACTCTGCAAGCGAAGTTACTTTTCTTGACAAAGACGGAGCAATCCTTTCCTCTCTCTTCTTTGGAAAAGAAAATAAGCTTTCCGGAAGAATTTATTTTAGAACCTGGGAATCAAGCGAAGTTTATGAATGCTCATCTGCTATTTCTTCTTTTCTTGGCGGAGCAGCAGGTCTTTCTTTTTGGTCTGACCCCTTCATTTATCCTCAGTGCCTTACAGAATATTCAAGACAGAAGTCCGAGTCTATTTTGCGTCATG
Source organism: Treponema sp. (assembly GCA_017961705.1). Lineage (GTDB taxonomy): Bacteria > Spirochaetota > Spirochaetia > Treponematales > Treponemataceae > Treponema_D. The sequence goes on along the minus strand of JAGCWT010000035.1, from coordinate 5,765 downwards.
GACGTCTTGAAAACATAGCCCCCGCCGATCATCTTAAGCCAGATTTTGTTTACACCAAGGATTTTGAAAACGGTTCCGTAGCAAAGTTTTCCATATATAAAAAAGATGACTCTTTTATTGTGATTCCGCTTTTTATACCTGGGCCTGCCTTTTCGGAAGAGGATAAGGCTGCCATAGCTTCTATAGATTACCGCTACAGCATAAGCCCTGCAACCCTTGAAAATCTACAAAAGGATTTCACCAATGACTGATGCTTTGTGTAAAGCTACCGATGGGTTTTGCTCTTGGGTTGACCGCTACCTTAACTTTGAAAAAAATCCAAAGAAGGGAATATTCTGGCTTGAAACCATGCGCTTTCTTTGCAAAAAGCTTGGTAACCCTCAGAATTCCTGCCGCTGCATACATGTGGCTGGTTCTAAGGGAAAGGGTTCTATAAGCCGGATGATAGCCTCTGTTGTTGAAGAGTATGGTCTTTCTTGCGGAATATATTCTTCTCCTCATATTGTAGATTTTAATGAGCGGATTTCTACCATACACGGATATTTTGAAGATTGCGTTTACAAAAAATCTGCTGATGAAGTTGTCTCTTGCGTGGAAGGAATTTCTGCTGAGGAATGGCCCGGTGGAAGGCAGCCTACTTGGTTTGAACTTGTTACCCTGTATGCATTCTGCTGCTTTAGGAATGCAGGGGTTGACTTTGTTGTTTACGAAGTTGGAATGGGGGGGCGTCTTGATGCAACAAATGTTGTTTCTCCTGAATGCTGCTGCATAAATACAATTGAACTTGAGCACACGGAATATCTTGGAGATAGTCTTGAACTTATTGCAGGGGAGAAGGCTGGAATCATAAAAGAAAATGTTCCTGTTGTAATCGGTTGGCAAAAAGACAATTGTGTTGAAGATGTTTTCCGGAAGATTGCCGGCGAAAAAAAAGCGCCTCTTATTTTTGCAGAAAAAGAAGCTTCTGTAAGTGTAAAAGGATATGCAAGGCAAAAGGCTGACCCTTGTGTGGTTATGGAAGCAAGTCTAAAATCGCATTTTTTTGAAAGAGACATTAATGCATCCCTTCGTCTTTTGGGGGAATTCCAGGCTAAAAATGCGGTGGTTGCTGCCCTTGCCGTAAAGACTGTTTTTAAGGATATTTGTGGAGAGCAGATAGAGAGAGGCTTGGCAAAGGCTTTTCTTCCTGCAAGGTTTGAAATTCTTAGCGCTCCTGAGCCTTTTTGCGGAATAAAATCGCTTGTTCTGGATGGTGCACATACGGTAAATTCTGTGCGCTATACAATGGAAACTTTTAAAAATATCTTTGGAGGCAATACGGCTAAGGAAAATGCCGTGCTTTTATTTGCCTGCGCTTCTGACAAAGATGTGGAAGATATAGCTCCATGCTTTAAAGACAGTTTTGCCTCTGTCTTCCTTACAAAGCCTGGCTATGAGAAAGGTTCCGATTTGCCAAGGTTAGACAGGGCTTTTGATTCTGCTTCGATAGAGCATGTTTTAATAGAAGACTGCGAGATGGGAATAAGGGCTGCTTTTGAAAAGGCAAGCAGTGAAAAATCGCTTCTTCTTGTTACAGGCTCCTTCTACCTTATTTCTGAAGTAAGAAAGCTTTTGTGGCAATGTTCGTAGCAGAGACATGTGCTTATGAATACTTTTCGCGGTAGATATTTTTTGCAACATCCAAAAGGGTTTCTCTTTTATTCATGGCTGGTGATTCAGTAACGGCTTCAAAAAGTTCATTCAGTATTGCGCCCATCTTTTTGCCAGCGGGAATTCCTTCTTTGATAAGGTCTCCTCCGTTTACTGCCAAATCCTTTAAACCTAACGCTTGCTTTTCTTGAATAATTTTCTCTATGCGGCCTTTTAGTTCTGCAAGTCCCAGGTAAGATGGGCTTCCTTCCTGCAAGGGTACTCTGTGCATTCCGTAAATGTCTGCAAGGCGCAGCTGAACAAGGTCTTCAAAGTTGTCTATGCCAACGCGGATTATGAAGCGTCTTACAGCTGCGTCTCCCCAGCAGCTTTGGTAATAAAACATGTGTTCCTTTACAAGGTGTGCCGTTCTTTCTATTTCTTCATTTGAAAACTTAAGATGCCTCATTACTTCCCTGGCTTTTTTTGCGCTTTCCGTTTCGTGTCCGTGAAAGTGTATTAGGGTAGAGCCGTCTGCAATTTTTTCTGTTGTCCGGCACTCTGGTTTTCCAATGTCGTGGAAAAATGCCGCTAGTCTTACGATAAGGTTGTCGCTTGGGGCCCCGTCGCAGGCGTAGAAAATATGGTCTGCCACATCAAATTCATGGAAGCCTCGCCCGTCATTCTGTATGCAGCCCCGGCAAATTTTAAACTGGGGGATGAACATTTCCATGATGCCTGTCTCTTCCATGAGCTTTAAGCAAACGCTGGGTTTTTGAGTCTTTAGCATCTTGCAGAATTCGTCGCGGAACCTTTCTACAGAAATTCCTTTTGTTTTTTTTAGGATTTCCGGCATGCCTATTGCTTGCATAGTGCTTGCTTCTATGCTGAATCCCAACTGGCCTGCAAAGCGGATTGCCCTTACTGGACGAAGACCGTCTTCTGCAAAGCGCTCAAGTGCAGAACCAACCGTCCTAATTGTTTTTTGCTCAATGTCTGTTATTCCTCCAAAGGGATCGATTAGTTCTCCGTTTTCCAAGGATGCGGCTATGGCGTTCATAGTAAAGTCGCGCCGGGAAAGATCTTCTTGGATTGTTGCTGCATAAGCCACTTTATCTGGATGCCTTCCGTCTGAATAGTCGGATTCCGTGCGGAAAGTGGTGGTTTCTATTTCCCTTCCAAAGATGTGTATGGTTACGGTTCCATGGGCGATTCCAGTGGGGATTACCCTGCGGAATATGGACTGAACCTGTTCCGGAGTGGCGTCCGTTGCCAAGTCCCAGTCGCTTTCTTCTTTTTTCATTATGGCATCGCGTACGGCACCGCCAACAAGATATGCCTTAAAGCCGTGTTCAGAAAATATTTTGCCTACTTTGCGTAAATCAGAGTGAATTTTTATGCAGTTCATGATATATTCATTATATCATAAAAGGGGGAATTAATTCTATGGACTTGGACTCTTCCGTAAAATCTTGCAAACTTGTGTTCATTGGCGGAGAAGCACCGGAAGCTTTGCAGACAAAAGAATTTTTTAGCAGGGTAGGATGCATAGACACTGTGATTGCCGCAGATTCTGGCCTGGATACTTTGGGGCAGTACCATTCATTTTTTAAGGATTTTGGGCTTGATTTTTCTCCAGACCTTGTAATTGGAGACATGGACAGCCTAAGGGACAGGTCTCTTCTTGAAAAATTTGAATGTGCAAAAAGAGACTTTTACCCCCACGACAAGGATTTTACGGACACGGAGCTTGCCCTAATGAAGGCGCGCGAATCTGATGTTAACGGAAGTTCCTTTGTTATTCTTGTTGGTGGAAACGGGGGCAGGGCTGACCATTTTATTGGCATTCTGGACACATTTTCTTTTGGCTACAGGCCTGACTGTTGGCTTTGTGGCAGCCAGATGGTGTTTTTTCTTGGCCAGGGAAAAAGTCTTGTGGCTTCCGGGCTAAAAAAAAGCGATTACGTTTCTGTTGCAAGGACGACATCTTTTTTTGAAGGCGGAAAGATTGTTACCAGCGGTCTTGAGTGGAAACCGGATGCTGGCAAAAAAAAGGGGATGCTAAGCTTAAGCAACAGAATTCATGATGAAAAAGAAGGGGTGGCAAGTTTTTTTGCGGAAGAGGGGAATTTCCTTGTCTTTTTGCCGCTGACCGCTGCTTTTGCATTTGCGAAGCCTAAATAAGCCTACGCCGCCGTGGAGGGGCGCGAAGCGTTGCCGGCACCGCCGGTAATGACCGTTAGGGAACCCCGGAAGGGCGGTGACGCAAAGACATGTTCGGTCGAATTAGCCAAAAGTTGAATGGTAGAGCAAAGAGGACGCAGTCCTAAGTTTTCGTCCAGAAAAGTAAAATTCAGATTGGCTAAATTCCTGTGGAAAGAATTGAAACAGTCCTTGATATGAAGAAGATTATGACGGAAAATACCGCTATGAGGATATAGATTGTAAAGAAGATCCAGGCCCTTTTCCTTCGGTTGTAAATGAACTGGAAAATGCTTATAAGGACCCCGGAAAGTGAAAGTATTAGCAGGGCTATTGAAGTTAGTGCGCACAAAAGCAGGATGAAGCGCTGGGTACTGTCCAGAAAGACCTGGAAGTTGCCGCAGATGTAAAAGAAGAACATGGCCGCCAAATATGCGGAAAGAAAAAGGGTTGTCCTCCATACCAGGCGAAAGAGGAAAAACTTCTTTTTGGCTTTTTTTGTGGCTGTCTTTTTCTTAGTCTTGTAATCCATGCTGTTTTAGAGTATACTATATTTTATTCAGAATTGCCACAGGTGGAAAGATGAAAAAATTCTTTGCGAATGTAATCGTGATTTTAATAGCTTGTGCTGCTATTTTTTTTATAGGCTGGGTTCAGTTTTTGGTAAAGCCCGGATATTGCGGTGTTCTAACCAGCAAAACCAGCGGAATACACAAGGAAGCCCTTGTTTCCGGGAAGTTTGCATGGCGCTGGGAAAAACTTCTTCCCACTAACGCTCAGGTGCATCTTTTTTCGCTTTCCCCATACAAGAGCCGGCAGACAGAGGCGGGAATCCTTCCTTCCGGGGAACTTTATGCCTCCAAGTTGGACGGTAATGTTGATTTTTCATATAAGCTGGACATGGAAATTTCTTTGGAGCTTACGCCGGAGAAAATCCATGAACTTTTTTCTGCAAATAAAATATCCTCTGAGGATGATTTGAATTCATGGTACAACTCAAAGGCCAAGCTTGTTTCTGCTGCGGTTGCAGATAGGGTTATAAAGCAAAAGAGCGCTGAATCTCCGCTTAAGAGTGTAGTTTTTTCTGATGCCGAGCTTGAATCCCTTTCCGCTGAATTTTCCTCGGAGCTTGAGGGAGGGAAGATTTCTTCTGTAGAAATTTCTTCTGCAAAGATTCCTGATTATGAGCTTTACAATATGGCAAAGAATTCATATTCAGCCTACCAGAAGGAACTTGATGCAAAGCTTAGGGAACTTGCTGCTGCCCAGGCCAAGACTCTTGCCGAAGAAAACCGATCCATGCAGCAGTTGGAAAAATTTGCAAACCTCTTAAAACAATACCCCCAGTTGGAAAGTCTTGCAAAGTCAGACAACTTTTCACAGATTATAAATGCTCTGAACACGGCAAGGTAGGAAGTGTTATGAAGGAAAAAAGGTTGTATTGCATTCGGGGAGCCGTTTGCTGTGAGAATACAAAGGAATCAATACAGGAAAACGTGGGCTTTTTGTGCTCCAAGGTTTTTGCGGAAAACAAGGTGTGTGCGGAGGATATTGTTAGCGTTCAGTTTTCTGTTACTCCAGACCTTGATGCCATGAACCCGGCTACGGCACTTCGCCATTCGGACACGGGGGTGGACACTTCTGCCATTCCTCTTATGTGTTCCCAGGAACCTGTCGTTAGGAATATGCTGCCAAAGGTCATCCGCCTTATGGTTACGGTCTATCTTCCGGAGGGGACTACTGTTCTGCCTTCGTATCTTAACGGAGCCCAGGTTTTGAGGCCCGATCTAGGCAGGGGAAGCTCTGTATGAACATTTGGGTTGTGTCCAGGGAATACGCGGGTATAGCGGAGGCTGGTGGCGTAAAGAATGTTGCCTGTTCCCTTTCCGAAAGCCTTGTAAAAGCTGGTCATTCCGTTACTCTTTTTATTCCTC
>JAGCWT010000002.1 GCA_017961705.1 Treponema sp. | reverse complement strand
CGCAAAGCTTCCCGCAAGCACAATATCCTACAGGGACACCCTCACGGACTTTAGGAACTACTACTACGCGGTGGTTTCCATCATAAAAGAAGTGGAAGAAAAGAAAGCAGCCCCCTTCAAGCAGGAAAACATCCACGGAAGCGAACTCTACTACGATGAAGAGCTGGACGGTTCGCTGGACGCAAAAAAAGGCAAGATTTACCCCATGATTCTTCCGGGCGTAAACGCAAGCGTAACAGGCGTAAAAGTCAGCGGCAGCAAATATTCCGCAGACCAGAAGCTTCCCCTTCCGGAAAAAAAGCAGTATTCCCAGGGAGAAATGCGCGAGCAGACCCTTCCATACATGGACATCCTTGACGAAAGCGGCACTCCCAAAAAGAGCAAGGGTCAGATAGGCAAAGAAGCCAACAAAAAGGCAGCAACCCTCATAAAAGAAAGCAAGCCCAAAGCCTCAGACCAGCCGGAACTTTTGCCAATGTACGTCTTTTCGGAGGACACGGTAAGCCCTGCTGGAGGAGACGACTACCTCCTCTTTGACGTTCTCAAGGGTGCATTCATAAACAAAAGGTGGAGCCAGGCCGCAAAAGACCTTGAGCAGTTCCTTATGCAAAACCGCTCGGCATCCGTTACAAACCGCGCAAACTTCTACCTAGGTGAATGCTACTACTTTATGGGCCAGTACCCCAAGGCGCTCAACCAGTTCCTTCTTTTAAGGGACAGCTACCCAGCCCTTACCAGAAAATGGTCAAAGAGTGCCCTGGATCTTTACACGCTGCCTGTAGAGGAATAGGAAAGTCTTTTTCTTTATTTGGACGGTAATTTTTTAGTTCTACCATCCATTCTCTGGCTATAATCGGCCTTCATGCCTTTCGTCACCGCCGTTCCGGGGTTCCGCCTTTCGGCTACATTGCTAGCGCAACCCGCTTGCGCGGGCCCCTCCATGGCGGCGTATGCCTTTTTGCAATCCTTCATGGGGTAACACATGGTTTCTTTTACCAATGAACAAAATCAGACCATTCTGCTTTCAAGCCAGAATTATGAATTTCCAGATTTTACTGGTACTGAAAAATACACCCTGAACGAAAATAAAAAGGCAGCTCAGAACTTTGTGTTATGCCCCACAAAAAAATCATTGAAAAAGCTTTTTCTCATATACCTCAAAAATAAAGTCCATTCCTTGCGGGCATATCAAAACATAGCCATCATATATTTTGCTCTCTATTAAATAATAGGGCCTTGCAGCTTGATTCTTATCCGCCAATTCTCCTGCAAAAAATCCAAAATCCTTACTCTCCATCTCTTTCCAAATCAAAGGAACATTCATGTCGCATTTTTCCAGAATGTCATCACGGCTCACATTAAAGCTGTTTTTCCTTGAACACAAATAACACCACCTGTTTTCTTTTTCATCAGGAAAAGCAAGCATATATCCAATAGCCCCATCCAGTCTTTTTACATTTGCCATATAATTATCAACAGCAACATATTGAAGGTCCATCAGAAAAATCTCAAGCCTTTTATTCACGGAATCCAGAAGATACTGAACAGAATACTGTTGCTTACTAACGGTATTTTCTTGCGCCCCCAAATAAAAATCATCTAAGCAAGGCAAACTTATGCTCTTTGTGGAGCAAGCCACCAACTTTCTTCTTACGTAGGCACCAGACTTTTCATTAACAAACTCTGCGTTAATAATTTCCTTTGTCTTTGAATCCCTTAAGTCATGCCAAAAAATCTCATAACTGTCGGTATGCGCAAACATTCCCCCTACATAACCGAATACATCTGAAGCTTGGACTTTGGAACACGATAAAAACATAAAGCTAATCAAGACCAGGATTAAGCTTTCTAAACTTTTTTTCATAAACTTTTCCTTTTTCCCCCTTACCCAGGAAGCAAGAAAAAAGGCAGCGCAGAACTTTTTGTGTCCCGCACTGCCCTTTATTTTTACCTGCAAAACAGGCATGTCACATAATGTTCTGAATCATCTTGATAAGAGGAGATTCCTTTACAGGAGCCTTAAGGTCTTCGCGGATAGAGGCACGCTCTGCCGCTGCAGCCGCATCTGTTGCAGGCTTTCCGTTGTTGTCGGCAGCCGGGCGTGTGTCCGTAACAGCGTTTCCGTCCTTGCCCTGAGCCGCACTCTGGTCATCAGGAAGCTTAACAAGAATCACCTCGTCACCGGAATTAAGGGTGTCATAGAAGCCCTTCTTTGTGTAAGTTCCTTCAGAAATTTCCTCGTTAACCTTGTCAATTACAAAGGTTCCGAGCATGTCCTTTTCGCTGTAGTAAACGCCGGTGCCACTGTCTGCAGTAAGAATCTTACCCTGCTTTACAACGTCAAACTGGGCTCCCTTTACCATGCCGTCGCTCTTTCCCAAGTCCACAAGGAGGGTGCCGGATGTATTGCGGATAACCTTTCCCCTTATTGGCAGAATGTCAAGAACAGCCTGGCGGAAGCGTCTTAGAGACTTTGCAACGCGGTCGTTTCCTGTGCGGTAGACGTGGATTTCCGTAGTCTTTGTTCCAGTCCTTGCAGAATAAAGGGTTGCGTCAAGGGAGAATGAGCGGTCCGTCTCCTGAATGGTAAGGATTGCAAAGTAGTCGCGTCCACCTGTGCGGGCAAGACGGAATGCCTCTGCAAAACCTTCTACAGCCTTTGCCTGTACGTTTACAGACGTGGCTGGAATTCCATTGAACAAATCCTTTGCAGCGCGGGAAATTACCTGCTCTGCATCCGCATGAAGAAGCTGAACCGGAGCCTTCTTGTAGTATATTCCAAGGTTCCACCTGCACTTGTCAAGGTAGAATGGGTCAACATTCCACTTGTTTGCAAGGTTAGAAATCATAAGGCTTTCAAGGGCCTCTTCCGTGTCTTCGTTCTTAACCTGCTGGTCGCTCTTCTTGCCGGGAGCCATGTAGTTTTCGCCAATGAATTTAAGCTGGTTCAGGTAAAGCTCGTAAAAACCGTCGCGCTCAAGCATGTTTGCAAACTTCTGCCTTGCTGTTGAATTAAGCGGGTCTACGCTAAGAGCCTTCTGGTATTCATAGCGTTCGCTGGGGCCGTCAAAGCTGCGCTTAAATTCCGCTGCCTTGGAGATATGGAATTTTGCCCAGTTGGAGCGTCTTGAGTCTTCTATATTAAGCGAGTCAGAAATCTGCTGCTCAAGTGCAAAACGCATAACCTCGTCATAGGGGTCTATGCTAAGGCCTGTGGTAAAAGTGTTGAGTGCAAGCTGGGAGTTGCCAAGCTTTGCCTGTGAAAGCCCCTTTAGGTACCATGCAGTGCTAAGGTTGCGGTTGCGTCCAATGCGGAATTCACAGAGGTCAATTACCTCGTTGTACCTTCCCTGTGAATAAAGAATCTGGGACAAAAGCTCGTATGCCTTGTCATAGCTGCCCCTTATCTGGACTGCGCTCCTTGCCCTGCGTTCCGCTTCCTGAAGGTTTCCCCTCTTTGCGGCAAGATAGGCTGCAAGGTAATGAACCTCCGCCTCTGAGCTGTGGTATTCAAGTGCCTGGTTTACATAGCGCTCGGCAATTGCATCCTTTCCTTCCTCAGAAGTAACAAGGGCCAGGCTAAGAAGTGCCTTGCGGTTGTTTGCATCACGCTTAAGTGCGTCAAGGTAGCGCTTTTCCGCTGCAGAAAGGCTTCCTCCGTAGAGGTCAATTTCTGCAAGACCAAAGCGTGCGTCTATGTCGTTGGGGTACTTTGCAAGAACACCGTTAAAGACGGTACGGGCTTCGCTAATCTTGCCAAGGGCTATAAGTGCCAAACCCTTAAGGTTCTGAACCTGGGTAAGGTTGCGGGAGTATTTTGCTGCGGTGTCGGCATACTGAACCGAAAGGTCATATTCGCCAAGGCAGAAAGTACACACTGCAAGGTTGTACCAAGCGTCCCCATACTGGGCGTTCATCTGAAGCGCTTCCTGATAGGTTTCTATGGCACCGTAGTAGTCTTCCCTCTGCTGCATGGCATAAGCCTGGTTGTAAAGAGAAACTGCCGTCTTTTTTACCTGCGCCCAAAGCGGACAAACCATTGCCGCCAAAGAAAGTGCAAGAACTGCGCGGGCAAACTTTTTCATATAAAACATCATCTAACCTCCCCCAAAGTCAGCTATTATCCTTTTCCTTTGATTTTCGTAAAATCACCTTGATAACATTAACCTTATGGCCTTCCATTTCCTGAACTATAAAATCCCAGTCGTGCCAAGAGACTTTCTCGAATTTTACAGGAATTTTTCCGAACAAGTCAAACACAAAGCCTCCCAGGGTGTCAAAATTTTCCGTCGGGAAGGTTGAATTTATTGTCTCGTTCAAGTCGTCAAGGCTTACGCGGGCATCACAGAGCCACACGTTTTCATTCAATGGAAGAATGTCTGCCATCTCGTTGTCAAATTCATCCTGAATGTCGCCAACAATTTCTTCTATAATATCTTCCATGCAGACAATGCCGCTGATTCCGCCGTATTCATCGATTGCAAGGGCTATGTGGATGTGCCTTCTCTTGAATTCACGGAGCAGGCTGTCTATCCTCTTGCTTTCTGGAACAAAATAGGGCTTACGGATTATCTTTTCCAGGTTGATTTCCTCGTGGCGGGCAAGAACCGCAATCATGTCCTTTACGTACAATACGCCAACCACATTGTCTATTGAAGTTGAATACACAGGGAACCTTGAGTGGCCGCTTTCCGTAACCTTCTGCAAAAGCTCGTCCTGGGGGGTGCCAAGGGCTATAAAGTCCACGTCTATGCGGGGAACCATTACTTCCTTTACAGTTGTCTCGGACAAGTCCTTAACACCCTCTATCATGTCGTTCACTTCTTCTGCCAGAAGCTTTGACTGGAGTGACTGCTGTTGCAAAGGCTCCTCTTCCTTTGAAGCGCCATTAAAACTTTTATCCTGCTTTTTCTTACCAAAGCCAAACATTTCTTACAATTTCCTTAAACTAATTAATAATTTTTTCTTCTTTCAGCTGAATCAATATCTTCTTCTGAATCTTAAGCATCTCGCACACAGGTTCAACGCCCTCTTGGACATGCTCTTCTCCGTGGTCAAGCCCGTTCAGGTGGAGCAGACCATGCACGATAAGCCTTTTTAGCTCATCATCCTGGTCAGTATTAAAATACTGGGCATTCACCGGCAGGGTTTCCAGGCTGATTGCTATGTCTCCTGCGCAAAACCATTCATTCCCCTCTTCGTCGGTATAGGAAACTCCGTCCTCAAAACTTAAAACATCGGTGGGGGCGTCTATGTTACGGTATTCGCGGTTCAAATCTTTTATAAAAGCGTCCGTGCAGAACAAAAGCGACACTTCCTCGCCTTCATAGCCAGCTGCGGCCAGCGCTTTTTGGGCAAACTGCTCTGCTTTGGAAAGCCAGGAGGGCTCTTCCATTCCGTCTTCCACGGAAACAAGTACTCTGTTAGGCATAGGTTTTGTCCTTTTCGTCCGACTTTGCAGACTTTGAAGATTTTTCTCCAGACTTTGAATTCTTTCCTTTTTTTGTCTCTTTTTCGCCAGATTCGTCTGACTTTTCCTTGGCAGAAGCCTTGGAATTCTTTGCAGAAGGCTCTTTTTTCTCTGGGGTTGATTCACTTGCCTTTTCTACTTCTGCCTTTTCATCCTTTTCATCCTTTTCTTCTTCCTTTGCAGAAGAGGCATCGGGGGCTTTCTGTGCAGATGCTGAATTGTCCGGAAGACCTGTGTCCGGATCCTTCTGGTCTGGATACTTTATGCGGCTGTGGTAGTAGCCCGCAAGAATCTGTACAAAGGCATCTTTTACAAGCTTTAGGTCCTTGAAAGTGATTCCGCAGTTGTTAAGCTGGTTATTCGCGATTTTTGAGTCCACAAGTTCCTGCACGAATTTTTCTATGCGGGAAACGGAAGGTTTTGTTAGGGAACGGCAGGCAGCCTCTACTGTGTCTGCAAGCATTACCACTGCACTTTCCTTGGAAGAAGGTGGTGCTCCCGTGTAGGAATAGTCTTCCGGGTTTACGTTTGGATCCTTTTCCTTTGCCGCATTGTAGAAGAAAGAAATAACCTGGTTTCCGTGGTGCTCGCGGATAATGTCTATGATTCTGTCCGGCATGTGAAGGGCCATGGCTGTTTCTACGCCTTTTTTTACGTGGCTCCTGATTATGCTTACAGAAAGGGAGGGATTTATTTCCGTATGGATGTTGGTTCCTGTCTGGTTTTCGGTAAAGTATTCAGGGTTATCCATTTTGCCAATGTCATGGTAGTAGGCACCGACGCGAGCCAAAAGACCGTTTGCCCCTATCTCGTTGCAGGCAGCTTCAGCAAGCTGGGCAACCATCATTGAGTGGGTGTAGGTTCCGCTGGCATTAACCAAGAGCTTTTTCATGGTCGGGGTGCTAAGGTCGTTCAAGTCCATAAGGCGGAACACAGACGAGGTGTTAAGCAAAAGTTCTATTGGCGTAAGGAAGCCCAAGCAGAGGATTCCAGAGAAGAAGCCGTTAAAGGCAACCCCCGGCAGCAAAGCGAACATGTCTCCCAGCGGAGAATTAAAGGCAATCTTTAGCACGATAAGGAAGACGCAGTTGAGCGCACTCTGTACAAAAGATGCAACCAGCATGTCTATCCTTCTGTTAATGCGGTGGACAATCCTGGAAGCTGCCAAAGAAGACGCCAGTATGTAAAGGAAGGGCAAAAGCTGGCCGCCAGCCGCATTCAGTACGCCAAAAGAAATCACTATGGAAAAATAAACCGCATTCCTCTGGCCAAAAAGGATGGCTACAAGGAAAACAAAGAATATGGCCGGTGTTGAAAGGGCAATCAGCATGGAAGACTGGAAAGGTCCCTTGCCCGCAACAAAAAGCGCGGAACCGTATGTAAGCACAAAAAAGACGCTGCCGGTTATCTGGTCCTTTAGCGGGAGAGGATAGCCAAGGCATGTTGTTCCAAAGAGGAAGAAGAACATTGCGCTCAAAAGCATCATAAAAAGCACCGTGTCCGCAAAGAGCCTGTAGTCTATGTAAGCCGGTGCCTCAGCCATACGCTTTAGCTTTGCATACTCAAATTCCGTAATCGGGAAGCCTTTTTTTATTACTTTTTCACCCTTGGTGATTGAAATTTCATTTTCAAAGTCAGCGGGGATGGACTTTCTTGCAACAACGTCCCTGTCCGCAATCTGGCCAATCTCGTATTCTGCCAGGGAGTAAGTAGAAACGGTATCAGACGTTGCCGTATGCAAAAAAGAAAGCAAGAGTGAGCAGATGAACGTCACAATAAACACAATCAATTTTGCAATGTTTTTCCTAACATAGGAAGAGACAACCGAGAAACTATCGCTTAAATAATTCGTTTTATTGTTTTTCTTCATTTTCGTACGCCTGAATTATCCGTTTTACAAGGCTGTTGCGAACTACGTCTTCCGAAGAAAGCTCCTTTACCGCAATGCCCTGCACGTTTTTTAGCAAATTTACCGCATGCAAAAGCCCGGAAGGAACCCTGCGCGGCAAATCTATCTGAGTTATATCTCCGGTTATAAAAACCTTTGAATCCTCACCCATACGGGTAAGAAACATTTTCATCTGTTCAACCGTGGTATTCTGGGCTTCATCCAGAATAACTACGCTGTCGTTAAGCGTACGCCCCCTCATGTAGGCAAGGGGTGCAGCCTCCACAATACCGCTTTCTACCATTTTTCTTACGGTTTCACGGGGAATTACGCAGTTCATGGCATCGTAAAGCGGCCTTATGTAGGGGTTGAGCTTATCTTCCAAGTCTCCGGGAAGAAAACCAAGGCTTTCTCCAGCCTCCACAACCGGCCTTGTAAGCACGATTGAGCTTTTCTGATGGCTAAGGACCAGCCGCAAAGCCTCTGCAACTGCAAGGAAGGTCTTTCCAGAGCCCGCAGGTCCAACTGCAAAAACCATGTCAAAAGAGCGCATGGAATGTACAAATTCCGCCTGGCCCTTTGTTCTGGGATAAACCTTTCTTACCCCGCCCGGCACGGAAATGGAGCACCTGTCAAACAAGGCCCTGTCTGCAGAAGAAACCCTGCCTGCTCCAGACTGAGCAAAGCCGTTTAGATCTGCATTTAAAATTGAACGAACTAAGTCTGTGTCTGTAAATTCATCCTGGCTTTCGGAAATTTCATCAAGAATCCGGTCCACAATGAAGCGGAATTTTCTTGTCTTCTCCTCGTCTTCACCGTCAACGGAAAGTTCATTCCCACAGGCAAAGACACTCGTTCCCAAAAACGATTCTATGAGTTTTAAGTTGCTGTCATTTGTTCCGCAAACACGCTGCAAAATTCCGCTGTCCGGAACAACTATAGTATACGCCGACACTTTCTACTATTTTAATACACCATATGATGTTTAGTCAACCAAGACAAGAAGGTGGTCAAACTCCGGCAAATCACTTGAAGACTCCACGGGGTAATCGTTAAAGGTGCAATCCCATTCAGGATTCTTCTCTTTTATGGAAGAAAAAAGTTTTTCGCTCATCTGTATTTTCTGAACTGTTTTTCCAGAAAATGCGGCATCCACAAATTCCATGTCCAAATCTGCGAGGCAGGCCGCAATTTCCGGGGTTAATTCCGTTATTCCCATTATCTACCCGTTTCAACAAATTCGTCATCATCGTCTTCGTAGATTATTCCATCGTCAGAAGAAGATGAAGAAAAGCGTGACCCTTTTAAAACGTCAAGAGAACGCACGATGCGGAAGCCCAAGTCAACACCGCGAACTTCTGGAGCAGTGCTTGCACGGTTGGTGTTGCGGCAGAAGACAGCGTCGCTTGCGATTGATCCGCCCCTTCTTATCTTACGGCCAGTAACGCCGTCTGACGCTCCAAGAGGATTGTCCGAGTCGTTAACGTTGTAGTTGCCGTACCAGTCCCAGCACCATTCCCAGACGTTTCCGCTCATGTCGTAAATGCCAAGGCAGTTGGGAGCCTTTAAGCCTACGGTATGGGTTTCTCCGTCTATTGCATCTGCATTCCAGGCAACGTTTGTTACCGTGGAACTTCCTGAATATATTGCATCATCCGCTTCTTTTCCACCCTTTGCGGCATATTCCCACTCAGCCTCTGTAGGAAGCCTGTAGCCGTTGGCGTTAAAGTCGCATTTTATAGAATTCCAGATGGCCTTTGAATCTGATGAGGCGTCGATGCGGGGAACAGCCCCCCACTTTTCCGGGTCAGTCTCGCCATTAAGTGAATAGGCTGGCTTATAGCCGGAGGCAAGGCTTAGCTTGTTGCAGAATACAATGGCATCGTACCAGCTTACCTCTTCCACAGGACGCTTGTTGCCCTTAAAGTGGGAATAGTTCTTTCCAACCACTGCCTTGTACTGGGCCTGTGTAACTTCTGTCTTTAGTATGGAAAAAGTACGGACGCTTACCTCGTGAACCGGGGATTCGTTGTTTTCGCTGCCGGAGCTGCCCATTGTGAACACTCCGCCGTCCACCTTAATCATGTTTTCTTTTATTTCCTGAACAACACCGCTTGCCTGTGAAAAGGCTGTGACCGAAAAAGCCAACAATGCTGCCCATACTGACATTTTTTTTATCTTCAACATATTCCTCCGTGAATCTGCTGTCCACAGACAACACTCATTAAATTATACCACCATGGACGTAAGATTTCAACTAAAAAGTTGGTCTGCTAAAAACTTGGCAACAGGAAGTCAGTTTTGGGCGCAACGAGAAGCAAAATATGGCTGAAAATCCATTTGCGCGGAACGTACCCGGCAGCGTAGCTTCAAGCCGCGAAGCGAGTGAAAGTCCTATTACCGAGCACCATGGATTTTCAGACAGATTTTGCTGGTAGTGGAGCCCAAAACTGACTTCCATTCATATCAGTTTACACAGGCAACTTTTTCTATTAATATGGCATTATGAAAGTTATAGCGGAAATTGGGACAGCACACGGCGGTAATATAGAAAAAGCGCGTGCCCTTATAGACGAGGCGGCATCTTGCGGGGCAGACATAATAAAATTCCAGTGGGTCTACGCAGACGAAATTTTGCACCCGGACACGGGTTTTGTTAACCTACCCGGGGGAAGCGTAAGGCTCTACGACCGCTTTAAGGCGCTTGAAGTTCCCAAGGACTTCTTTAGGGAATGCCTTGAATACACCCACCAGAAGGGGCTTTTGTTTGCATGTTCCCCCTTTGGACTTCGCTCCCTAGAAGAACTTGCCTCAATAAAGCCAGACGCAATAAAAATTGCAAGCCCGGAAGTGAACCACATTCCGCTTTTAAAGGCATGTGCCTCTTACTACGGAAAGATACCCATAATCCTTTCCAGCGGAGTTTCTACCCTTGGCGACATAGAAAAGGCCATTTCCCTGCTAACAGGCGGAAACAAGCTTGGCAAGGAAGAAAAAGGCCTGTCCCTTCCCCCACTAACTCTGCTCCACTGCATTACCTTCTACCCAGCCCCGGAAGACGAATACAACGTGCGCTGCGTGGACACTTTGCAAAAGATATTCGGCATACCAAGCGGCATTAGCGACCATTCCCTTGACCCGGTCCTTGTACCAGTCCTTGCCTCTGCAATGGGCGGCAGCATGCTGGAAAAGCACATTACGCTAAGCAAAAAGACGGACGGGCTTGACGACCCGGTAGCTCTGGAGGCTGACCAGTTTAGCCAGATGGTGAACGCGGTAAGGCAGACAGAAGCCATATTCAGCAGGTTTGGAAAAGACTTTGCGGCCGGGGGAAATTCCATAACAAACGCAAGGCTTCTTTCTGACGGAACCATACTAAGCACCTCCCAGGCAGAAATAATCCGCCAGATGGAAATGCAGTACGGAGAGGAAAAGGTTTTTCGCGTACTTGGTACAGGCGTAAAAAAGCTTGCCCCAATAGAAATTCAGAACTACGGAAGGACAAACCGCTCCCTGCACTACACATCTTCCTTTGAAAAGGGGCATAAAATAGAAAGCAAAGACATAGCGGTTCTTAGGACGGAAAAAGTGCTTACCCCTGGAATTCCGCCGGAATTTCTTGACACGGTGATTGGCTCTGTGCTTCAGAAAGGAGTAACATCAGGTGCCGGGGTGTCTTGGGAAGACCTGTTGCAGCACTAAATATAGTTCTGTTTGGATGCGAGATATAAATAAACCTACGCCGCCATGGAGGGGCGCACGAAAGTGCGTTGCCGGTGGGTGAGCTTGTCGAACCCTGGCAATGGAGCCGAAAGGCGGAACCCTGGAACGGCGGTGGCGCATAGGCATGTACGGTCGGATTAGCCAAAATGCAAAATGGTAGAGCAAGCAGGACGTCCGTCCAGAAGACTACTATCCAACCGTGGTTCGACAAGCTCACCAACCATGGTTCGACTGGCTCACCAACCTTTCGTTATACTAGCCGATGAGAGTCCTGCCCTTTTTGCTAACAGGCTCGCAGGTTAGGTCTACGCCGAGTTTTTTGAAAATCTTGCGGTCTACCTCGCTAAGCATTACCGTTGTGTGAACCTGGCAGCCGTTTAGCTTTGGTAGCTGTTCAAGCGCCTTTTTGCAGTTTTCGTCGTTGAGTGAAAGCATTGCAAGCGCAACCAGAACTTCGTCGGTATGCAGGCGGGGGTTGTTGCCCTTGAGGTAGGAAACCTTCATCTTTTGGATTGGCTCTATCATGCTCTTGGGGATAAGCTTTACCTTGTGGTCTATTCCGGCAAGGTGCTTTGTTGCGTTAAGGATAAGTGCCGCGCTTGTTCCCAAAAGTTCAGTCGTTTCGGATGTAATTATTGTGCCGTCTTCCAGCTCTATTGCGGCTGTTGGAACTCCGGACTTTGCCCCCCTCTGCTTTGCGGCAACGGTTACTTTGCGATTGTCCGTAGTGATTTTTGCCTGCTGCATAAGAAGCTCTATCTTGTCCACTTCTGATTCAGCGGCATTTCCCTGCACAAGGTTGTTGAGCGTGTTGTAGTAGCGGCGGATTATTTCCTGCCGGGCTGCATTACAGCAAGCGTCGTCGTCCACGATGCAGTTGCCTGCCATGTTAACGCCCATGTCTGTTGGGGACTTGTAGGGGTTGTGGCCATAGATTCCCTCAAAAATGGCATTAAGAACCGGGAAAATCTCTATGTCGCGGTTGTAGTTTACGGTTGTCTTTCCGTATGCTTCCAGGTGGAAGGGGTCTATCATGTTAACGTCTGCGAGGTCTGCGGTTGCGGCTTCGTAGGCAAGGTTAACCGGGTGCTTGAGCGGCAGGTTCCAGATTGGGAAGGTTTCAAACTTTGCATAGCCTGCCTTTACACCGCGCTTGTTTTCCTGGTAGAGCTGGCTAAGGCAAACGGCCATCTTTCCGCTGCCGGGACCTGGGGCTGTAACTACTACGAGGGGATGGCTTGTTTCCACATAATCATTCTTTCCGTAGCCCTCGTCGCTGTCTATTAGCTTTACGTTGGACGGATAGCCCGGAATTGTATAATGAAAGTAAGTCTTTATGTTCATGCGCTTTAGCTTGTTGCGGAAGGACTTTGCGGCTTCCTGACCCGAATAGTGGGTGATTACAACGCTTCCAACGGTGAGTCCCCTGCTCTGGAATTCGTTTCGCAGGCGGATAACGTCCTTGTCGTAGGTAATGCCAAGGTCTCCGCGCACCTTGTTCTTTTCTATGTCCACTGCGCTTATGACGATGACTATTTCTGCATAGTCAGCCAGTTGAAGGAGCATTTGGAGCTTGCTGTCCGGCTTGAATCCGGGGAGTACGCGGGAAGCATGGTAGTCGTCAAAAAGTTTTCCGCCAAATTCGAGGTAGAGCTTGTCGCCAAACTGGGCAATGCGCTGCTTGATGTGTTCAGATTGAATCTTTAAATACTTGTCATTGTCAAAACCGTCTTTCATAACGGAATCATATTATACACAAAAAAAAGCTTTTTGGCAATTACAAAGCCCCCAATTGTCAGCTGAATGATTTTTTAGGTGATTTGGAGCGCATTCCTTGGTTAACTGTGTCCGGCACTCCGTGTCCGGCCAAGGAGGGCATTTTATCCCGCTTTCCAGGGTTCCGCTATCGCTAAT
>JAGCWT010000034.1 GCA_017961705.1 Treponema sp. | reverse complement strand
TATTTTTATTATTCTTTATAAATACCAGTGTATTTTGTGATACAGGGAATGATAGAGATATGCTAAAAGCAATAGAAGAAGAAAATTTAATTCAAATATCGAAACTTATATCTGAAAATCCTGATATAATAAAAGATTCCTATGAAAAGATATCAAGAAATCAATTTGTTATAAAATCGGTACTGGGGAAAAAATATAAATCCATGACTGAATTATTGAGATGTGGCTTGAATCCGAATGAGAAAGATGACTCTTGTGCTACTCCATTGTTTTTCTTGGCAACTAATTGCTGCTATCCAGAAAACAATGCAAATAAAATAAAATTTTTGGAGTATTTACTTTCTAATGGTGCTAATCCAAATATAGAAGTAATTCGAAAGAATAAGCTGCCAAAGACAACCCCATTAATGAATGTTTGTGGATATCTGGTTTATGATTTTTCTGAAAACGCATTAACGGTGGCAGAACTTTTAATAAAATATGGAGCGGATATAAATTATAAAAATGAACTTGGCCAGACACCATTATCTACAGCTCTTGAGAATGCAAATATAGATATTGCGTATTTTCTGATAATTAGTTGCAAATGTGAAATAGAGGGGTTCCATTATGATTCCTTTGAAGATTATAATAATGATTGTAATAAAGTTTCCAATTTGCAACTATTAAGAAGAATTGTTATTGATCTAAGAAGTCCAAAATATAAAAAGAAAAAGCAAATTATTAAGGAATTTAAAAAGAGGGGGCTTGATTATAAAAAAGAACCTATACCGAAGGAAGCATTAGATTTAATAAAACAATTCTATCCAGAAAAGGAGGAACTTTATTTAAAAAAATACTAAAATTTTGTGATTCATAGTCCTTGCAAATTTACATAGAGTTGGAAAAAAGCAATATCTTCCTTTATACTATATATAGCGTTTTTGCAAAGTGTGAAAACACCCGTTTCCTCCGACATATAGGTATTTGCCAGAGAAATCAGAAAATCAGCCTACGCCACCGTGGAGGCCCTTTAGTCCCGCGCAGCGGGATGACCGTTAGGGAAGGCCGGAAGGGTGGTGACGCAAAGGCATGGCGGTCGATTATAGCAAGGGGGTGAATGGTAGAGCAAATGAACTGTCGTCCAGAAGATTACCGGATTCTTGACAAAAATCACCTGCGGATATATAATTTTTACATTCTTGCTCGCTTAACTCAGCGGTAGAGTGCCACCTTCACACGGTGGAAGTCACTGGTTCAAATCCAGTAGCGAGCACTTAAAATCAAGTGCACTAAAAATCAAGAAAAATTCCTGTTGTTAAAAATCATTCTTTTCTATATAATATGCCGTAAATCCACAATTCCAAACTAGAGTGCAGCCGTAATTTTTGCGTAAGACTGCCTGGGGAAAATTATGTTAGACAAAATGCGAAACATTGGCATTATGGCCCATATTGATGCCGGTAAGACCACTACGACGGAGCGTATCCTCTATTATTCCGGTAAGATTCACAGAATTGGCGAAATTGACGACGGTGCTGCAACCATGGACTTTATGCAGCAGGAACAGGAGCGCGGCATTACAATTGCCTCTGCTGCCATTACAACAGAATGGAAAGGCTACAAGATAAATATAATCGACACACCCGGCCACGTGGACTTTACCGCAGAAGTTGAGCGTTCCCTGCGCGTACTGGACGGAGCCGTTGCGGTAATCTGTGCGGTTGGTTGGGTTCAGCCACAGACGGAAACTGTCTGGAAGCAGGCGGATGAATTTAATGTTCCCCGCATTTGCTTTGTAAACAAGATGGACAGGATTGGCGCAGACTTCTTTGGCGCAATGAATGACGTTCACGAAAAGTTCAAGTGCCCGGTTGTTGCACTGGAAATCCCAATCGGTGCAGGTCAAGATTTTGAAGGCGTAATCGATCTTCTTAACATGAAGGAAATCCGCTGGGATGCAGAGTCTGAAGGCGAAAAATTTGATGTTACCGACATTGCAGATGAGCGCAAGGCTTTGGCAGATGAATGGCGCGAAAAGCTTATAGATGCAGTTGCAAGCAATGACGATGCCCTTGGCGAAAAATACCTTGAGGGCCAGGAAATTACAACCCAGGAACTAAAGGCAGCTCTTAGAAAGTGTACCATAAGCCGCACACTGGTTCCCTTCCTCTGTGGTTCAAGCCGCCACAACCAGGGTGTTCAGCCGCTTATAGATGCAGTTGTAGACTACCTTCCTTCCCCGGACGAAATTCCTGCCGCAAAGGCTGTCCACGTAAAGAAGGATGTGGAAGAAGAGACCAACATTGAATGCAAGGAAGACGCAAAGTTCCCGGTTGGCCTTGTGTTCAAAATTCAGTTTGACCCCCAGATGGGAATCCTCTGCTTTGTCCGCATGTACGCAGGAAAGATTACCACAGGAATGCAGGTCTTTAACGCAAGCAAGAAAAAGCGCGAGAGAATCAACCGCATTTTGCGCGTAAATGCAAACCGCATGGAGCAGATGGACAGCGTTAGTGCCGGAGACATAGCCGTATTTGTTGGGCTTAAGCTTTCACAAACAGGCGACACTCTTTGCAGCGAAGGCTTCCCCGTTCTTCTGGAAAACGTAAAATTCCCGGAACCGGTAATCTCTATTGCAATAGAACCGGAAACCATGAGCGACCGCGACAAGCTTAACGAAACGCTCGAAATCCTTAGCAGGGAAGACCCAACCTTTACCTCCCGCGATGATGCGGAAACAGGCCAGCTTGTAATCAGCGGAATGGGGGAACTTCACCTGGACGTTCTTGTTACAAGAATCCGCGATGATTTTAAGGTCCAGTGCCGCGTTGGTGCGCCCCAGGTTACCTACCGCGAAGCCGTTACAGCCAGTGCAGACTATAAAGAAGAATTTAGCCGTGTGCTTGCAGGAAAAGAAAACACAGCAGGCCTTACCATTCACGTTGAACCTCGCGAAACAGGGGCAGGAAACAGCTACACATGCACCGTCAAGCATTCATCAGAAATACCGGAAGAAATCTTTGAAGCAATTGAACAGAGCATCACAAACTGCTTTGGTTCTGGAATCAAGATGGGCTACCCCTGCGCAGACACAGGCGTTACGGTTACAGCAATTGAATACAATCCTCTTACCGCATCCACATTCGCATTCGAAGCTGCCGCCGCAGAAGCTTTTGACAAGGCATGTTCAGCAGCCAGCCCCGAGCTTCTTGAACCGGTCATGGACGTGGACATAGAAAGCCCCTCCGAATTTGTGGGAGACGCAATGAGCCAGATTACCCAGCGCGGTGGAATGATAAGCAGCATGGACGAAAAATCCGGTGGCAACATAATCCACGCCCAGGCACCAATGGCAAAGATGTTCGGCTTTAGTACAAACCTCCGTTCTGTAACACAGGGTAGGGCAAGCTTTAGCATGGCATTCAGCCACTTTAAGAAAAAGGCCTAATGGCTTTAACAAGGTAATTCATTTTAATATGGAGGAAATAGATGAACAATTTTTTTAAGTTGAAGGAAAACGGTACAACGGTAAGCCGCGAAATCATCGGCGGTATTACAACCTTCTTGGCAATGGCTTACATCCTGTCCGTGAACCCAAACATTCTTGCAAACGACATAACAGGCCTTAACTGGAACTCTGTCTTTACGGCAACCGCAGTCGCAGCCGGCATTGCAACGCTTGTAATGGCATTCCTTGCAAACCTTCCTGTTGCCCTTGCACCTGGCCTTGGACTTAACGCATTCTTTACCTACACTGTTTGCGCAGGAATGGGTTGTTCCGCAGCCTTTGCACTTACGGCTGTCCTTGTGGAAGGAATCATCTTTATCCTTCTTTCGCTTTTTGGTGTCCGCGAAGCAATCATAAAGTCAATTCCAACAGGACTCAAAAAAGCAGTGTCTGTTGGAATCGGCCTCTTTATCACAATCATCGGCCTTGTAAATGCTGGAATCGTTAAGACCGACTTGGGAACACCGGTTGGCTTTGTAAACTTTACAGCAGACAATGCAAGCGCAACAGTTGCAATAATTGGCCTTGTAATTACAATCGTGCTCTTTATCCTAAAGGTACCGGGCTCAATCCTCATTGCAATCGCACTTACCACAATAATCGGAATTCCTTTTGGCGTAACAAGTGTTGCAAAAGACTGGACTCCTTTCTCCACACCGGCAGAACCACACCTCTTCCACTTTGCATTCGGCGAGGCATTTTCTTCAAGCGGCATGATATTAAAATTCATCGTCGTTATGATAACCTTCCTCTTTACAGACATGTTCGACACCCTTGGAACTTTGATGGGAATTGCAGAGCAGGGCAACCTCAAGGATTCAAGCGGAAACATCCGCAACGCAAAGGGCGCTTTGATGGCAGACTCCGTTGGAACCGTAGTTGGTGCATGTCTTGGAACTTCAACAGTAACATCTTTCGTAGAGTCAACATCTGCTGTTGCCGCAGGCGCACGCACAGGCCTTGCTTCCGTTGTTACGGCGGTATTGTTCTTCCTCTCTCTCTTCCTTACACCGCTCTTTGCAATCATTCCGTCAGCCGCAACCGCACCGGCACTCATCTTCGTAGGCTTCCTCATGATGAAGTCCGTAACGGAAATAGACTTTAAAGATCCAACAGAAGGCATCCCTGCATTCATCACAATCATGGTAATGCCATTCTCCTATTCAATTGCCAAGGGAATTGCATGGGGCGTAATCTCCTACGTGATTGCAAAATGCGCTGGCAAAAAGGCAAAGGAAATTCCTGTAGTAACTTGGATTCTTGCAGTAATCTTCCTTGCAGACATCATCTTTGAATCCTGCAAGTAAGTTTTTGATATTTTTTTCTTGCGGCACTTTCTTTTGCTAGGGGCTTTCCGGGGTTCCGCCTTTCGGCTCCATTGCTTTGCAATCCGCCTGCGGCGGCCCCCTACAATCCCTGCCGTGCTTGCTTTTTTACAGGCAAGTGTCGCGCTAAATAAATAATTTTCCATTGCCGGGCTTTCTAGAACATTTCTTGCGAGAGACCCGGCAATCTTTTTTGGGTAAATATGAAAAAGTTAAAATTCTTTCTAATAACGTCAGCTCTGCTCTTTGTTCTGGCGGCAATCTTTTGCATTTCCGTAAACATCTACATGATTCGCTCCACAAAAGGCTTTGTCTACCACGACCTTTCATCTCTTCCGCAAAAATACACGGTAATCATTCCTGGGGCAAAAGTCTACAAAACAACGGTGTCCCATGTTGTCCGCGATAGGCTTGAGGCAGCCGTAACCCTTGTTCACGAAGAAAAGGCAAAACGCTACCTTGTAAGCGGAGACCACGGCCGCAAAAACTATGACGAAGTAAACGGAATAAAAAATTTCATGTGCCAGTATTACACCGTAGAAGAAAGCGACATCTTCCTTGACCACGCAGGCTTTTCCACCTACGAAACAATGTACCGCGCCCGCGACATCTTCTGCGTAAAAGACTGCGTAATCGTAACCCAAAAAACATTTGCCCCCCGAGCAGTCTACCTTGCCCGAAAGCTTGGCCTTGATGCCGTAGCCTACGAAGCCCCCGAAGTCTTACCCTACCACCCGCGCACAAAAAACTCCTGGCGCCTCCGCGAATCCCTCGCCCGCGTCAAGGCGCTCTTCGAAGGCGGGGCCTACTGCATCATCTTCGC
>JAGCWT010000033.1 GCA_017961705.1 Treponema sp. | reverse complement strand
AATGCCAGCAGCAACTACAACCTATAATGCAAGTCTTTGGGAAAAATATAAAACCTGGAAAGAAATTCTTTTAAAACAGATAGAAACATATTCGCCTGATGTAATAATTTTTGGTAGTACTTTTAATTATTTTATATCAGATTTATTTGGAGAAACTTTTCCAGAACCAGATTTCAAATTCGGAATGGCAAAAGGTTTCTTACTAAATAATTCTCTACTCATTGAGGCTTATCATCCTGGTTTATTCAAAAACGGGGATAAACAAGATAACTACGCATCAGAGATTCTAAGAATCGTAAACACTTGGAAAATACAGAAAAATGATTTCAAGAATAATTCTCTTTCAAAAGAAAACACTGTGGATTACAGAGAAGATTGTATTACGGACTGTCTAAAAGAAATAGAAAAACAGTTGCAAGACAAATTCAGTAATGTTGAAAGAATCGGTAACGGCGGTGATGACATCTACTGGGGAAGATGGGCGGATAAAGAAACAACACCAGAAACAATCGCAAACTGGCTTCTGTGCAGAAAACGAAAAGGAAATATTGGCTATAAAATCAACTTGGATGATAGTTTTAGCGCAGAATTATTTATTAACGGAGATGCAAATTGCTTTCGTGTGAACATATATTCTGTTTCTAAGAATATAAAGGAATTAATAAAAATAAAGTATGATGTAATAAAAACAAAATTTGGTTCTATTGATTGGGAGATACCTGATAAAGATAAAGTGGATGAAGGAAGCTGGATTTTAGGCGGTTGGTATGGTGGTGAATACAATGGTGCGAATATTTGGTTTGACTTTAGGAATGTCAGCTTGGACGAAATCGAATATAAGCAAGCGTACCAGAAATTCAAGAAGAATGCTATACAAGGAATGATTTCTGGCAGAGACGACAGTATTATAAAAACCGTAGAAGAACTAAAAGAGCTTCTTGTGTTAAAGTAGTATATTCCCTTTTACGCCAATGTATAAGAAACGCGCCGAGTTTTTGAAAATTCTCGGCGTACTTTTTTTTTAACGAGACATGAATTTTTAAGTTTTTATACAGAACAAAAGAAGTTTTATTTTGTATACGCACAAAATCCAACCCATCCACAGTCTAAAGAACAGCCGTTCCACAGGCTGTGGATAAGCCCAACAGCTTCCACATCTATGGAAAAATAGAAAAAATTCCCTTCTCTCTCTCACAAAAGGACAGTGGACACTGATATTATTGAAGCACAAAAACAGAAGGAAAGCTTGACTTATATAACGGAACAGACAGATTTTTTCTAAAATGGTACAAGCAGAAAACATTCAAGATTCTTGCCGTCATGTATAACCACAAAAATTGTGACATAATAGAAAAGTTTTTTCCATACTATCTCGCTATGATAGACCACCTATGTTATATATATAGCATACCAAGGAGGCTGTTATGAAAGAAAATGAAAATCCTAACTTTGATGTTCTTACTGCAATTTCGGTTCTGTCAAAAAAGCTTATGCACCTTGCATTACCCGAGGCATGAGGCCGGATTGGAAGGGCCCGCGGATGCGGGTTGCGGAACGAAGTGGAGCAATGGAGTGGGTAGGGACCCACGGAACCCTGCAAAGCCGTTCCACGATGGATGCAAGTTTGCGGATGCGTGAATGATTTACAAGAAGCTGCCGTCCAAAAAAAATAAGAAACACTCTAGAAGTGCGGGCGAACATAGGGTATAATAAGAATGGTATTTGTAAAAACATGGCAAGAATCATTTTTTATTCCGCACAGGCAGTCAACATTCTTTTTGTAATATTCGTTCTCTTTTTTGAACGCAAGGAATCCACGAGGCGTTTTATATGGATTCTGCTGCTCCTGATTTTTCCGATTGGCGGTATGGTTCTTTACATTCTTTTTAGCGGCAATTTTTTTACCGGCACCAAGCGCATGCACGAGGTTAAGCAGACAGCCCAGCAGCTTACAAAGGAAGTGAGGCGGGAACAAAAGGCAACGCTTACCCAAAGCCCAAGCAACATACCGAATCCTGTTATAAAGGAATTTCTTCCGCTAATAACGATGAACCTAATGGAAGGGAAGAGCCTGCTTGTTTCTACGGACACGGCAATTCTTTACACACGCGGCGAGGATTTTTTTAATGACCTTTGCCAGGAGCTTGAAAGCGCAAAAGTTTCTATTTTTATGGAATACTTTATTTTCCACAAGGACAACATTGGAAAGCGCATCATGGAAATTCTTTGCAGGAAGGCACGTGAAGGGGTGGACGTAAAGCTTATCTACGACGACCTTGGGAGCATAGCAACGCCGACCAGATTTTTTAGGCAGCTGAACAAGGCGGGTGGAGAGGCAAGGCCATTTTTTCAGATTCGGTTGGGGCTTCCGCTTACGCTCAACTACCGCAATCACAGAAAGCTTACCGTGATAGACAGCGACAGGGCTTTTATTGGCGGAATCAATATTGGCGATGAATACGAAAACAAGAACAAGCGCTTTAAGCCAATGTGGCGTGATACGGTTGTGCGGCTTACGGGAAGCAGCGTCCTTACCCTTCAGATTAATTTTTTGAGCGACTGGTATTCGATTGACGCTTGGAACAGGCACACAAAGGGGATTGAGGAGGCTAAGAAATATTTTCCTTCTTCATTTACGGAATTCTTTGCAAGGCCGGATGCCGGTGGCGGTGAACGCGGTGACGGTGTCGGTGGAAGCGGTGGCACGGACAGCAGTAGCGGTGGCGATATCAGCGGAATCGGAAGCGGGCAAGTGGTGTCTGCAAAGGAGAAAAAAGAGCACAGCCTAAAATTCAGGAAGAGTTTTTTGGAAAGCCTCGCAGGTGGAAAAGCAATCCCAACCCAGATAGTAACCGCAGGCCCCAACGAAAAGCACAAGGCAAACATAGAAGACACATTCATCCGCATGATAATGAGCGCAAGGAAAAACATCTTTATCCAGACGCCCTACTTTACCCCCGACGAAGGATTCTACACGGTGCTAAAACTTGCGGCATACACTGGCATAAAAGTGCGCATAATGATTCCAAGCCAATGGGATAAATTCTTTATGAAGGCCGCAAGCTACGAATTTGCAAGGGAGATGTGCGCGGAGGGCGTGGAGTTTTACCTTTATCCGGGATTCATACACTCCAAGATGATGACGGTGGACGGAAAAATTTCTTCCATTGGAACAACCAACATAGACGTCAGGAGCTTCCGACTGCTCTTTGAAGAAAACGCAATTTTCTACGACAAGAATTTTACCGCCGAATGTGAGCGTATTTTTGCAGAAGACATGGAGCTGTGCCGCCGCGTAACAAAAGAAGACTTTGACAAACGTTTTATCTTAAAGCGTGCCTGGGGTTCTTTTTGCAAACTCTTCTCGCCACTTCTTTAGAATAGTTGAGCCGTTCTTATTTATTTTTTCTTTTGTTGGACGGTACTTTTATGGACGGTAGTCCTGATTGCTCTACCATATTATTGTTTGGCTTAATTCGACCGTCCATGCCTATGCGCCACGGGCTTTCCGGGGTTCCGGGGGGCCCTACCCCCTCCATTGCCTTGCGGCAACTAAAGCCCCTACAATCCCGCGTAGGTTATTCCATATACCCACTAAGCGTAATGTCATCCCGAACTCGTTCCGGGAACATTCAGACGTCATCCCGAACTTGATTCGGGATCTGTGGAAGATGGCATTTGAACTTTTACAGACCCTGAAATAAATTCAGGGTGACGGAGCTGCATTCGTGGCAACGCCCTTCGACAGATGCTATGTTTTAGGTGATTGGCAAAATGTGGTACTCTGATTTGACGGAATCAGAGAGTCGGCGGAAGGTTCAGCTGAGCAATGAGGAACCGTAATCCGAGAGGACCATGGAAACCTCGATCGACAGATT
>JAGCWT010000032.1 GCA_017961705.1 Treponema sp. | reverse complement strand
TCCATTATCCACACATTGCCCAGAGTTAAAAAATTCAATATAATGCTTCTATTGATTATCTAGTGTAAGGAGTTATCCAATGGCAGAAAAAGTTGCGGACACTATGCATCCGCTTGCAAAAAATCCAAACTGGAAGGGACGCAGGGGCCCTGTAGTTCTTGTTATTATGGACGGCGTAGGCTACGGCAAGTACGAAGAAGGAGACGCCGTAAAAGCTTCCAAGATGAAATACCTTGACTGGTTCACGGCAAACTGCCCCCACACAAAACTCAAGGCCCACGGAACAGCAGTTGGCCTTCCCTCAGACGACGACATGGGAAACAGCGAAGTTGGCCACAACGCAATGGGCTGCGGACGCGTATTTGCACAGGGAGCAAAACTCGTTGGAGAATCAATCACAAGCGGCACTTTGTATGAAGGCGCAACCTGGAAAAAACTCGTAAAGAACGTAAAGGACAAGAATTCAACTTTCCACTTTATTGGCCTTGTTTCTGACGGAAACGTTCACAGCCACATAGACCACCTTAAGGGCATGGTTCAGCAGGCAAACAAGGAAGGAATCAAGAAAATCCGTGTACACGCACTTTTGGACGGTCGCGATGTTCCACCAACAAGTGCCCTTGAATACATTACACCACTCGAAGAATTCCTTGCATCTTTTAAGGACGCAGACTACCGCATTGCATCTGGTGGCGGACGCATGTACATGACGATGGACCGCTACAACGCAGACTGGAGCATGGTTCAGCGCGGCTGGTATGCCCACGTTTTGGGAGAAGGACGTCAGTTTGCAAGGGCAACAGAGGCAATCAAGACCTACCGCAGCGAAACCCCCGATGTTCTTGACCAGGACATGCATGAATTTGTAATTGCAGAAGGCGGAAAACCTGTGGGAACAATCAACGACGGCGACAGCGTAATCTACTTTAACTTCCGCGGCGACCGTGCATTGGAAATCTCTGCCGCATTTGAAGGTGATTCTTCATTTGACAAGTTTGACAGAAAGCGCGTTCCTTCTGTTGAATACGCAGGCATGATGGAATACGACGGAGACAACCACAAGCCGGCCCAGTACCTTGTTAACCCGCCAAGCATTGACCGCACAATGGGTGAATACCTTACAAAGAGCGGCGTGCACCTTATGGCAATTTCCGAAACCCAGAAGTACGGCCACGTAACCTACTTCTTTAACGGAAACCGCCCAGGCGAATTTGACAAGAACCTGGAAACTTACGAGGAAGTTCCAAGCGACGTAGTTCCTTTTGAGCAGCGCCCCTGGATGAAGTGCGCAGAAATCACCGACAAGGTAATCGATGCAATCAAGAGCGGCAAGTATGACCACATCCGCCTTAACTACCCCAACGGAGACATGGTTGGCCACACAGGCGTATTCAATGCCGTTGTATGCTCAATGGAAGGAATGGACCTGCAGCTTGGAAGGCTCAAGGCTGCAATCGAAGAAGCCGGCGGAATCATGTGCATTACCGCTGACCACGGCAACAGTGACGATATGTACGAGCACAAAAAGGACGGTTCTGTTGCAAAAGACGCAAGCGGCGAACCAAAGGCAAAGACAAGCCACAGCCTTAACCCGGTACCAGGCATCATCTACGACCCTGAATACAAGGGCGAATACGACACCGAGCACCTTAACGAAGGACTTGGCATTTCTTCTTGGCCTGCAACCCTCATGACTCTCATGGGCTTTGTTCCGCCAACAGACTACGACAAGTCTATCATCAACTTAAAGTAGTGCCTATTAAAGCAGTACTCAGCTAAAAACAAAAAGGCCTGTCAGGAAACAGAAGCAATCTTCATTCCCGGCAGGCTTTTTTTATTTTTTTGGACGGTGCTTTTTTTAGTTCGTCCATGCATTCATTGGCTATAATCGGCTACCATGCCTATGCGCCACCGCCCTCGCTTGAAACTTCGCATGTTCATGCTCGTTGCGAAATCCGCCCTTCCCTAACGGTCATCCCGCCCTTACGGCCGGGACTAACGGGGCTCCATGGCGGCGTAGGTTCTTTTAAATAGCCACCAAAAGCAGACAAGCCTGACATCCCGAACAGACAAGCCGTCATCCCGAACAGAGAGCCCGTCATCCCGAACTTGATTCGGGATCTGTCAAAACCAGCATTTTAGCGTGCACAGATGCCAAATCCCCATTCGTAGCAAGCACTGGCCCCATCGCCCTCTAGCCCCTGCACCACCAGCACAATACGATCAGATGTGCCAAATTTACCGCAAAGGCAATAAGGGACACTAAAAGCCAGAGTTTGCACGGCACACCATTTTTTAGGCCAAAGGCACAACGCACCGCCCCGACAACACCGCAGATGATTCCAGGAAGCCAGCCGAAAGCAAAGGTTAGTACGTAAAAAATCATAAGAGGAGATCCTGTTGCGCAACCGTTAGCCAATCCAGGTTTGACAATAGCTGTCAAAACATGCAGAAAAATCAGCAGTGCCGGAAACGCCAGGGAGCGTAAAGCATAAACTCTGTACCTATTGTCCATCTTCACCTCCGCGCAAATCAAGACTCAAAACTCTGCATTCATTTTTCATTGCTTCATATATGTCTTCGCCGAAAGTATTTGCACTTGTTACAGTATAACACAAAGCGGTAACATTTCACAGGCATAAATATTGGCAGCCAAGCCCGTCATCCCGAACTTGATTCGGGATCTGTCAAAGCCAGCATTTTAGGCGTACACAGATGCCCATCCCCATTTCATAGACGCAAAATTAAATTGCAGCAAGTCCGCGGTCAATATCTTCTATAATATCTTCAATATTTTCCAGACCGCAGCTAAAGCGCACCATGCCGCCGTCAATACCAGCCGCAACAAGCTGCTCGTCCGTAAGCTGGCGGTGGGTTGCACTAGCCGGATGAAGAACACAAGTACGTATGTCCGCAACATGAACCTCGTCCGAAGCAAGTTTTAGCGCATCCATAAAACGCATTGCAGCATCACGCCCGCCCTTTATGCTAATGGTAACAACACCGCTGGCACCAAGCGGAAGATACTTCTTTGCAAGCCCATAATACTTGTCGCCCTCAAGCCCCGGATACTGAACGGAAGCAATCTTTGGAGAAGCCTTAAAATGCTTTGCAACAGCAAGCGCATTGGCACAATACCTTGGCATCCTAACAGAAAGAGTCTCAAGCCCCAGGTTCAAGAGGAATGCACTGTGAGCCGCCGGGTAACATCCAAAGTCCCTCATCAGCTGAGTGCGTGCCTTTACAATATAAGCCGCCTTTCCAAAAGACTCAATGTAGTTAAGACCGTGGTAGCTTGGATCAGGCTCAACAATGTCGGCAAAAAAGCCTGTCTTCTTGTTTGCAGCCACCCAGTCAAAGTTGCCAGAATCAACAATTGCACCGCCACCCTGAACCGCATGACCGTCCATGTATTTTGTAGTCGAATGCGTAACAATGTCGCAACCCCATTCAAATGGACGGCAAAGAACAGGAGTTGCAAAAGTATTGTCCACAATCAGGGGAACATTCTTTGAGTGGGCAACCTTGGCCCATTTTTCAAAATCAAAAACACCAAGGGCAGGATTTGCAATAGTCTCCCCAAAAACAAGCTTTGTGTTTGGTTTAAAGGCCTTTTCTATCTCCTCTTCAGAAGCGTCTTCCTTAACCCAAATGCATTCTATACCAAGCTTCTTAAAGGTAAAGTTAAAAAGGTTAACGGTTCCGCCGTAAATGCATGTGCTGGAAATAAAACTGTCCCCCGCAGAACAAAGGTTAAGAACCGCCAGCATGTTTGCAGCCTGACCGCTGGAAGTAAGCATGCAGCCAACGCCGCCTTCCATATCCGCAATCTTTTTTTCCACAGCATCGCAGGTTGGGTTTGCAAAACGTGAATACATAAATTCCGTGGGCTTGTCAAAAAGAGCCGCCACGTGGTCACAGGAATCAAATTTGTATGTTGTGGACTGAACGATCGGCACAACGCGCGGTTCACCGTTTTTTGGCTCATATCCAGAATGAAGGCATTTTGTTTCAATTTTCATATCTTATCCTCGATTTTTAAGCGTTATAGATTCAGTCTATAATACAACTTTTTCACTCTTATGAAAATACACAAAGAACAGCTTTGGGCTTCTCTTTACTTTTCTTGCGGCAGTTTTTTTTTTGCTAAGGGCTTTCCGCCCTTCGCCTATTCGGCTCATACCGCCTGCGGCGGTACTAAAGGGGCTCCAATCCCTGCCGTGCCTACTTGGGGAAAGCATGCTACAAACTGCAAACAGAATATTCCTATTTCTTCAACTCTTCCATGGCCACATCCATTGCAGAGAAAAAACTTTAAATCAATATTTTCTCTACCTTGACAATATAGATTTTTTAGCTAAAAACTAGTATATTAGTATAGGAGGTTAACTATGGCTAGACAAATCAGAGAAACACCTATCTTATTTGGTGAAGATGGCAAACGCTTTGAAGAAAAAATGCGGAATGCTAAATGTACTATAACTCCAGAACAGTATGCTATTATGTATTCCCATTATAAGTCGGTTTTAGCAAGCCTTGAAAGGGGTGAAATTGCAAGAAAAACCCGCTTAGCTCAGAAGACTGGAGCAATAGCAAAGTGATTTTAGATTTCTTTGAGCAATTCGACATTCAG
>JAGCWT010000031.1 GCA_017961705.1 Treponema sp. | reverse complement strand
TTGCGAAGCAATGGAGGCGAAAGCCGGAACCCCGAAAAGCGGGGATTGCATACAAGGCTGGCAGTTCTTTAATTCAAATAAAAGATAAAAAGGGCATACCGTCCAAAAAATAAGAAAAAAATCAATCACTTATAATGCGGTAATCCCAGTTGTGC
This sequence comes from Treponema sp., assembly GCA_017961705.1. Classification (GTDB taxonomy): domain Bacteria; phylum Spirochaetota; class Spirochaetia; order Treponematales; family Treponemataceae; genus Treponema_D. Next base: position 18,589 of record JAGCWT010000031.1, on the reverse strand, counting down.
TTTGGATAGCGCCCTTTCATCTCCGAACAAATCTGAGGCCAGGTTTCCTTCCAAAAGCTTTCCAGATCGCTTGTAATTTGCAGAGGCCGGCGGGCAGGGGAGAGCAGCTTTAGCAACACGGGCAACCCCATCACGCGGGGAGTTTCAAAGCAGCCAAAAATCTGCTGAATAATGATTTCCGCAAAGGGGATAATTTTTCCGTTCTGAGCCTCGTACTGGATTTTTAGCCGCTTACCATTAGGCAGCCTAATTTCCTGCGGGACAAAGTCATTCACCTTGTCACCGTCCAAGTACCAGTAAAGCGCATCGTAAACCTTCTGCTCAGGCACAGACTTTTCCACCCCACCCAAGAAAGGCCTAAGCCATTCATCCGCATTTTCCGCAAGAGAATCAAATTTTTGGTGCAAACTGTCACCATTTGGTGCAGATTTACCTTTGTCTTTTGAGTTTTCGAGGTAAAACTGTACCCTTAAAAGAAGGTTTTTTGCCGTTTTACCAACTGGAAGCCATTCAATTCCCTCTTTTTTAACCTGATTTATTACAGCTTCTGTGTAATCGCCCGGCTCAAGGTTCAATGCCCTTTCTTTTAGGACAATTTTTCCGTATGAAGTGTATTCTGTTTTGCGTAGCCTTTGACCGCCATGTTCAAATTCAACAAGAGTATAAACCTTTGCCTTGTCCGCAAGATATTCCTCCGCTATTTTTTCCGGAAGGGCTTCAAATGAATATATCCTGCCTGTTTTTTCACCGGCATCTGCTTCCGGTGCTATTATGAACTTGGGGTAGGGCCTGTGCGTTTCTTTTGGCAGCAGGGCCATCCTTCCCGACGGAAAATGATACAAACCTGTAGCGTCATCCTCCAGCAGGGCAATTCTGTCTGGGAATCCACAAAGAAGTGCACAAGCTGTGGAAAAAACTGAAAATTTCTGTGGAAAACAAGATGAAAAACTGTAGATTTCCACAGCTTTCTGTACCCGTTTTTTAAGCTCCAATGCCGATTTCTTAACAAGTTCTGGATTGCCACTTACAGACTTGTCGTATTTTGAGGCAAGTTCTGTGGATAAGTCAATGTTACCAAAGACCTCACCGCTTAAAGCAACACAGGCAAGCCTTGGGTGGCAACCCATCAAAAGTGCCGCTTTGCCAAGAGCCGTAATGGAATTCTCATCCATACAATTCAAGTCTTTTAGCAAAGATTTTGCGGTCTGCCAAGAGTTTATTGGTGGCTCATCCAGCCAAGAAAGACTTTCTGGCAGCATAGCACCCCATTCTGCGCACTCCAGCACAAGAGAGGTCAAGTCTGTACGAAGAATTTCCGGTGGATTGGCAAGGGCAAACACATCGTCCTTGTTCCAAAGCCGCACGCACCTTCCACACTGGACACGACCAGCCCGCCCTGTACGCTGAGCCGCATTAAAAAGGCTTTCCTTTTGCGTTACCAAGGCAGGCATTCCGGCTGTCCTGTTAAAAGAGTTAAAGCGCATAAAACCGCTGTCTATGACTACGGTAACATCGGGAACAGTAACAGAAGTTTCGGCTATTGCTGAACTTAGAATAACCCGCCGCCTGGTATTGCTTTTGGACACAGATTTTGGTACAGTTTTGGGTACAGATAGCACCTTTTTTTGCTCTGCAAAGGGTACAGAACTGTGCAAAAGCAAAATATCCGCACAATCCAAAGCCCCGCCAAGCTCCAATTCCTCCTTTACCTGACGGATTTCCCTTAATCCCGGTAAAAAAACAAGAATCGAGCCCTTATTTATCCCCAAATCATCCGGCTTTTTGTAAAGCTCATTGAATACAGCCTGCGAAACAGAAGATTTTTCATCATATTCAATTTCAACAGGAAAAGTGCGTCCTTCAACAGAAAAAACAGGGCAGGGTACAAGTGTCCCCTTTCCATTTCCCGTAGCTGAATCTGTAACAGAATCTGTACCCAAATATTCGCTTAAACGCTTGGTTTCTATTGTTGCAGACATAACAATAACATACAAATCATCCCGCAGCATCATGGCTTCTTTTAAAAAAGCAAGCGCCAAATCCGCGTGAACAGACCTCTCGTGAAACTCATCTATTACAACAACAGATATTCCTTCCAGTGCAGGGTCTTTTTGCAAACGCCTGGTAAGCACAGCCTCCGTAAGAACGGTAAACCGTGTCGCATCAGAAATACGTTTTTCCATGCGCATCACGTAACCGCATGTTTTTCCTGCTTCCTCTCCAAGCAAAGAAGACACCCTGTTTGCAATGTTCAAAACGGCAAGCCTGCGGGGTTCCAGCATCAAAATTCCACCACCAAAATTTTTTAGCAAAGCAAGTGGAACTGCCGTAGACTTTCCCGCTCCAGTCTGGGCCGTTAGCACCATAAAATGCGACTTGGATTCTTTAAGCACAGTGCAAAGTTCATCAAGATGGGGATATATTGGAAGCGATTTTATTTCTTCGGGATAAAAATTCATTCAGCACCACCAGAGCAAATTTTAAGAAGCCTTTCATCTATGGATTTTACCACGTTTTTCCTGCTGAATTTTATTTTTTCGGAAACAAGCAAATCAAAATACCAGAAAACACCCGCAACAAAACTTCCCGCTTTTCCCGGCAGCCTTAAATTCTTATCCACCGCGCATTGGGATATAAAAACCATGCCAACAAGAAATCCGCTTTTCTTAAGGCCCATCTGTAGGGAAGTAAGAGTTATCTTCCAGCTCCCAATAGTAAACAGAACCTTACCTATCGGAGTTATAAGCGAAAATATGGTAACAGATAGAATTATTACAAAAGAAGGTAACAGTTTAACCCTTCCTTTTTTTAGGAATTCATCTAGCAAAAGAAAAAACAAAATGCAGGACCAAAGCAGGCAAAGATTCTTTATCTGAACAAAAAAGACAAAGCTAAGCATGCAAAAGGCAAATTTAACAAGGGCAAAAGCCTCTTTTTTTCCACAGGAAGCTTTCTCCCCACTAGCACCTGTGGAAAACCTGTTGAAATTTTCCCCTTCCACAAGAAATTTCTCTTCTGCAAAAACACTTTTTCCACAGCAAGTCTTGTACCACTCCGAATTGGAAGCAAAAGCGTTGCAAAAAAGCCCCAGAAGAATCCCGGTTACAAGCCCAAAGGCCAGCAGAAGGGGCGCAATGTATTTTGTATTTTCCCCAAACAGAAGGTAGCGGGCACAGGCAATTTGAGCAAGGTTGTTTGCAAAAGCCCCGGCCACGGAAATCCCGGCAAAGGAAACAATACCAAAAGCCTTTCCATACCTTCTGGCCGGCAGGGTGCAGATTTTATACACAAAAAGCATGGCCAAGCTCGATGCAAGTGTCCCCGCAAGGCTAAAAACAAAAACGTAGCTAAAAAAAGTGCCGCTTATAAATGCCTGCAAAAGAATTTTTAAAAGAGTCAGCAGTAAAACCGTGGCAATGGGAAAAACTTCAAGTCCAAGCAAAATTGGCAGGTTGGCAAGTCCCAGTCTCAAAAAGGGCAGGGGTTTTGGAATTGCATATTCAATGGCAGAAAGGTATAAGCAAAGTGATGCAAAAAAAGTGAGTAATCTTGTGTCTTGATTTTTTTTTATCTTGGACGGCATGCCAACTTTTACTGTGCCCGGTCCTTCGGAACCGGTCAAATTTCTTTGTAATCCCCGCTTTCCGGGGTTCCGGCCTTCGCCTCCATTGCCTAGCGGCAACGAGTTGCAAGCAACTCGCCCCTACAATCGGGCGTAAGTTGCTTTGCTGTAGCCTGCTAAGACTATCTTACTTCCACAAGCTCAATGTCGAATGCTATGTAAGCACCACCTTCAATTCCTGCCTGGGGAATACCACGGTCGCCGTATGCCATGTCGGAAGGAATTACGATTGTGCGAACTTCGCCTTTCTTCATGTCCTGTACCATAACATCAAATCCGGGAATCATCTGTCCGCCGGCTGTTGTAAAGTTAAGAGCCTCGTGTGAACCAGGAACAAACTTTTCTGAACCGTCAAACAAGGTTCCGTCTACAAGGTATCCCTTATATTCAGTGGTTACAGATTTGCCCCTTCCGCATTTTTCACCAGATCCGGCTTTTGTTGTCTTCCAATAGATGCCATTTTCATCCTTATTGAATCCAGGGAAGGCCTTTTCTACAGCCGCTATTTTTGCAGCATTTGCCTTTTCCTTGGCAGCGAGGGCATTTTTCTTTGCCTGAACTTCAAGACGGTCAAAATCTGCCTGTGTAGCAGTAAACTTTTCTGCTTCTGCACCCTGGCGGTAGATTCTTACGCTTGTCATAACGTCGTTCTGCTTAATCTTGTTAACAACCTTAAGGCTTTCTGCATCAACAACCTTTCCAAAAATTGTGTGGTGTCCGTTAAGCCATTCAGTCGGTACAATCGTTACAAAGAACTGGCTTCCGTTTGTTGCAGGACCAGAATTTGCCATTGCCAAGAGTCCCGGTTCTGTAAACTTAAGTGAATCAACAAATTCATCAGAGAACTTGTATCCAGGGCCGCCTGTACCGTTTCCGCGCGGGTCTCCACCCTGAATCATAAAGTCCTGGCTGTCTCCGTTGCCACGGCTAATTACGCGGTGGAACTTCAAACCGTCATAAAAAGGCTTTCCGTTTGCTGCAGAAAGTGTTCCTTCCGCAAGACCAACAAAGTTTGTTACCGTAAGTGGGGTCTGCTTGTAAAAAAGCTCAAGCACAATGTCACCTTTTGCAGTGCTGATTACCGCAAAAATACCTTCTTTTCCTTCAATAGCCTTAACAGACTTTTCCATGGGTTTACATCCTCCAACAGACAAAAGCACGCAGCTAAAAAGCATTGCGCTTACAAATTTTTTTATTGAAAACATTATTTTCATTTTCTACCTCTCAAACCAACGTTTCTAAAAGACCTGTACCCTAAAACTGCTTGCAGAACCAAGTATAGATTGAATCAAGGCGGGCAATAAAAGATTCATTCATCGTCTGCTCCAGCATCTTGATTCCCGGGAACTTAGCCATAACAGCCATGTAGACCATAACGCTGTCTCCGCAGTCAGTAATAACCAGCTTTATGTGCATGTTGTTCTTGGACACGGCATTTATTCCCATAACGGAAAGCCCAGTCTCATTTATAAAGTGAAGGGCAACTTCCTGTGCGTTCTGGGTATATTCCATGCGGTAATTTGTCTTTCCAAACGATGCATCATCAAGCATGGCATACAAAACCTTGCCGTTTGCACTTCCTTCCGTATTATCTGCCACGCGTGTACGGTCTTTTGGTCCCTTAATGCAGTATGCCGACTCATACAAAGTTTTTACCTTCTTTGAGCGGTGGGAATAATAAGTCATACCCTGCATTTTGCTTACCGAGCGCACAACCTTGGAAGCTGCGTCAATGGTTACAGATTCAGGATTTGCTGCGTTAAGCTTTGCCTTTGGAATAAGGTACAGATGTTCCCCTAAAAACACCGGCTCCTCATCAGAAGTCCACATTTTGTAGGCTTCCCTTGCGGCAGGCGTATTGGGTACAAGTGACAGTTTGGCCCCTTTTTCCTTGTAATGAGAAACCTGGACCACTCCATCCTTTTGAAGCTTTGCATAAGTACTTGCGCTAACCAAATCGGAAGCTTTGTAGGCAAAAAGTCCTGATGCGCAAAAAAGCGACAGAATAAAAGTAACGGTTGCACGGCAAAATTTCATGGCACAACTCCTTTGTTTATAAAATCAGCGTACGCCCTTGTAGATAACGCGTACCTGCTTATATAAACCATCTCCCTCGCTTTTGGTTTCAATATCCGGGATATCATTTAAAGTTGTGTGGATTAAGCGGCGCTCAAATGGATTCATCGGTTCCAAGAGCATTGAAGTCTTGTTAAGGCGAACTTTGTCTGCCGTAACATAGGCAAGGCGAACAAGGCTTTCTTCACGGCGGATTCTGTAGTTTTCGCTGTCAAGGATTACGCGTACGTCTTCTTTTCCAAGATGGCCTGCATAAACATTGGCAAGCAGCTGCATTGCGTCAAGGTTCTTTCCCTTGCGTCCAATAAGTATTGAAGAGCTGGCGCTTGTAAGCTTAATTCCAATTTTCTTTTCTTCACGGAACATAACTTCAACAGTAACTTCATAGCCCATGTTCTGAATCATTACGGTTACAAAGTCAACGAGCTTCTGCTCAAATTCGTCCTGGGGCATTGGGTTTGCCACAAGGTTTGGATTCTGTGCGCGGGCAGTAGCATTCGGTACCTTTCCGTCGAATTCAGGATGAACATATTCCTGTGAATCAACAGTGTGCACGCGGATTTTTACGTATCCGTTCTTAAACAAAGTCTTCTTCTGGGACTCAAGAATCTCAACGTCAAACTGATCCTTTTCAAGTCCAAGTTCCTGGGCAGCCTTTTCTATAGCTTCCTTTTCATTCTTTCCATCATATTCATAAATCATATCTCGTACTCCTTAGCGGGTCTTTTTCTTTCCGCCCTTGAATTTCAGTGTGTTTTTATCCAGAACAGGCTTGTCTGTAACCAATTCCAAACGCTTTTTCTTCATGTAGCTATTTATAAGAAGCTGCTGCACCATCTGCAGGACGTTGCTTACAATCCAGTAAATCAAAAGTCCGCTCGGTACATTGTACAATATGAAGAAGAACAAAATTGGCATACCGTACATCATAAACTTCATCTGTGACTGGCTCTGAGCAGTTCCCGCTCCACCGTACTGGGTGATTTTTCCGGTAACAAGCTGAGACAAAGTATAGATAATAGGCAAAAGCCTTAGTTTGTTCTGTGAGAAGCTGGAAAGCAAAGGAATTTCCCTTTTCCAAGACCAAATGTATTCACCTTCGGACAAGTCGTCTATCCAGCCCTTGATAAAGCTTGCGCCGCGGAATTCAAAGTAATTGTTGAATACGTTGTAAAGCGCAAACAATATGAACATCTGCAAAATCATTGGAAGGCATCCGCTTACCGGATTGTATCCGGATTCCTTGTAAAGCTTTGCCGTTTCTTCGTTAAGCTTCTGGGGATTGTCCCTGTATTTTGCCTGGATGGCCTGCATCTTTGGCTGGATTTCCTGCATCTTAAGAGTACCCATAGCGCTCTTTTTGCTAAGCGGGAAAAGGATTATCTTAAGTATTACCGTAAGGGCAATAATGGCAAGTCCCCAGTTGTGTATAAAGATGTGGATTTTTTCCAGAGCCCATTTCAAAAGCATCTCAACGAGGGAGAATACACCGGTCGTCTTAAGAGCCTGATTGAATTTTGCGTTCAGTAGGCCCCACTTGTTCTTATCCGTCAGATTGTACTTTATAAGCTCATTTTCGCTTCTTGGTCCAATGTAAACATAAAATTCATCTGTAGAAATTCCATTCTTCAAAGGAAGGCGCGTAAGGAAAATCTGTGAGTTGCCGTAGCCGTTTTCCACCGCAGCAGATGTTTTTACTACGGACGATATGTTTTCCACATTCTGTGGCTTTATAAGGATTGCAAAGTATTTTCCACCAACACCGGCCCATTCAAAAGGCCTGTCGTATGTCTTTCCCTGAATGTCCTTGCTAAAACGCTTGTTGTTGTAGAATTCAAGGATTTCTCTTACTTCATTGCGGTTTTTCTTGCGGTCAAAGTGGGGGCCTATCTGAGGAGAAGTGCGGATTGTGTATGCAGCTCCGTTAACATCAAGTTCCCTTGCTCCGTCAAGAGGCTTTACCGTAACATCAAATTTAAAGACATACTCATTTTCCTTAAATGAATAGTGCTTTCCAATAAGATATTTGTGGGAAACCCCAGAGGAATCTTTTATGTCATAGGTTCTGTAAAAGCCTATGTCGTTTGGACCTTCCTTTTTTACATTGAACATCTCGTTCAGCATAACACCGGAAGAATCTCCAAATGAAAGGGCAAAAGCCCTGTTGAATTCAGAAATGTTGTCTGCCATCTGGACACCCTTGCCGGTATCCTTGTCAAAGTGCTCAAGCAACTGGTAGCTTACAATGTCGCCACCTTTCTGGGAGAACAAAACCTTTACTTTGTCCGTTGTAATGGTAAGATCTGTTTCTGATGCAGGAGTGATTGTTTCTTCCTGATTTTCTGATGGAAGGGTAGAAACCTGTTTGTTTGCTTCCTCCACCTTCTTTTTCTGTTCTGCTTCTTTTTGAGCCAGTTCAATCTGCTGCTGCTGTCTTGCCGCATCCTGGCGAGGCTTTATAAACTTTATGTTTACAAAAAATGCACCCACCATGACTAAAAGAGAGAGAATTAAGGCCCAGACGGTATTTTTGTCCATGAATCTTTTCCTTGTTGTAAGATGCCGCACTAAGGAACAGGATCATATCCACCTTTGCTATAGGGGTTGCACCTGAGTATCCTTTTTACGGCAAGATACAGCCCTTTTATGGGGCCATACTTTTTAATAGCTTCTAATGAATACTGAGAACACGTAGGCGTAAACCTGCAGCATGCAGGAAATAGGGGTGAGATAAAAACTTGATAAAAGCGTATCAAAAGACATAAAGCTTTTACAAAAAAGCCTCTTATTCCTTTAATAAACCAGCCTTTTGACATAATATCTTAAAAATTTTACACCGCGAGTGGAACGAATTATTGGAGGCCTCGGGATACACAAGAAAGAGCATATCGAAGCCTGTGTTCAGGTGTGACTTAAAGAATCGGTATGTTTCGCGGCTGTAGCGTTTGGATGCATTTCTTTGCACTGCATTACCATACCCGCGGGGAAGGGGAAAGCCTATTCTGTTTATTTCCTGACCGTTAGCCATAAAAAAAAGCTTCGCGCCAGAAACACTTACCTTCTTCCCTGTTTTAAAAAGTTTCCGGATATCATCGGGACATTTTATGTGTTCTCTTCTAGTAAAACGTCCCGTTTTAAGAGAATCCTTTTCCATCCCTAAGTTAAAGAATTACCAGTACTTTGTAAAGCACTTTCCGCCACCCTTGTACGGCTTCTTTTCATCAGAAGCTGAAAGCTTATGGCGACCCTTTGCTCTTCTGCGTGACAAAACTGCACGGCCACCACGTGTTGCCATGCGTGCGCGGAAACCAAATTTTCTATTGCGCTTCACTTTGCTTGGTTGATATGTACGTAACATAATGAACGACTCCTATATAATAAAATTATTTTCCCAACTTTAGTGTTGGCTATAATAGCATTATTTTCAAGAGTTGGTCAACATATTTTTTCTTAAATCTTCAAAAATCGATGCCAATTCTGGGGGAAGTTCCTTATTTTGAGGCAGTTTTTCATCATTCAATTTAAGATTACTTAATTGTTCTTCTTCTGCGTCAACTCTTTTCTGAATTTCGCTCCTAACTTGCTCAGGGGAATACTCGTGTTCCTTAGGGTCAAAAAGATTTCCTTCTTTTCCCTTAAGCTTAAATGCCAGGGATTCAACCTTAACAGTCTGGTTTTCCATGTTAAGCCCGTTGATTATATATTTCTTGTGCAGCTGCAAAAGTTCAATCCATCCGGGATGATCCGCCTCCACAAGAAGAATTCCGTTCTTAAAGTCAACCACACGGCTATGGGTTGCAAGGTTACGCCCTTCATTTGGATTTGTTGCAGACTTTATCCTCAAAAGAACTTTTTCCCACAGGCTTATAAGGCTATTGGAATTTTTATATTTACTCTTGCTTATGTTTTTAAAAGTAGAATTTATTATGTCACCAAAAGACTGTATTTCTTCTTCGTTCATTTTGTCTCTTCCCAACTCCCGGAATTTATTTTGTAAATCCTGGTATTTTCCTTGCGGTAATTTTCATAAGGTTCACCAGGCAAGAATGTGCAGAAAAGCTGATCGTATTCAGGAAGAAGGGTAGTAAGCCTTTTTCTCTTTTCGGGATCAAGCTCAAGCAGAACGTCATCCATAAGAAGCACCGGTTTTTTTCCTGTTACCTTGGTGTAAAAAACAGCCTGCGCGGTTCTTAAAACTAATGCGATAAGCCGCCTTTGTCCGGTAGATGCCGTAGGTACAAATGATTCCTTATTGCGCACAAAAACAATTCTGTCCCGGTGGGGGCCAGTAACAGTTGTTCCCAAAGCCTTTTCCACATCCCTTTTTGAACGCATCATATCCTGAACCTCATCAATTTCCGGAAGGGATGAATCCGTGTATGTAGAAAAAGTTTCAATTGTTACAGGCTTTTCATCATCAGCTTTTTTGTTCCAAGTGGGGATGTATTTTATTCCAACACCGTCAATCCCGGTAACCTGTTCATAAAGCTTTCCAAAAATTTGGTTGAATTGGAACACAGCATTTTTTCTTTTTTTCTGAATCTCAAGTCCGTTAACTGCAAGCTGAATGTCATAAGTTTCCAAAAGCTGATACTTTTGTTCCTTAAGGCAGATGTTGCGGTTTTTTAACACCCTCTTGTAGCGCCTCATAACGTCTATATACATAACGTCGTACATGCTAAGGCTCTGGTCAATAAAAAACCTTCGCCTCTCCGGCGAACCAACGGCAAAATCCAAATCATCATGACTGTAAAGAACACACGGAATTGTATTAACAAGTTCCTTCCTGTCGTGCAAAATTTTTCCGTCTTTTTCTATCTTCTTTTGACCCTTTTCAAAAAAAATGGCAGTCGTATGGGAGCTCCCGTTTTCTTCACGGAACAAGCTCCTTATGCTAAATTCAGATTCACCTTTTTTTGCAATTTCCGAATCATTCCTTGTTCTAAAAGAAGATCCGTAAGCTGAATAATAAAGCGCTTCCAAAAGGTTGCTTTTTCCCTGACCGTTTTCTCCAGTGAAAAAAATTTCTTTTGAAAGCAAATCAATCGTTTCATTGCTGAGGTTTCTATAATTGGCAACAGACAGTGTTAAAAATGGCACTACTCTTTCTGCATCGGCATTATGATGTGGAAGTAATCAGAAGCAGGTTCTGGTCTCATCGTAACAGCCTTCATCTCTTCTGTAAATTCAAATGCTATTTTTTCTGATTCTATTCCGCGCAAGGGTTCTTCAACATAGCGGTAGTTAAGGGCTATTGTGTAGGATTCTCCTGCGTACTCACATGCAATTTCCTCATCAGCACTTCCCATATCTGACTGCTGCGAAACAATCTTCAATATTCCGTTGCTGATGTTAAAGTAAAGGCGGCCGGCTTTTTTGTCTACCATAAGGGCAACGCGTTTGAGTGCATTCACAAGATCCGTCTTGCTTACCATAAGTGCATGTGCCTGGTTCTCGGGAATTACACGCTCATAGTTGGGGAAAGTTCCTTCAAGAAGTACAGAACCAAATTTGTAGTTTCCAAAGCGGAAGAAAATCATTTTGTCCACTACGGCTACAGAAATGTTTCCTTCATCAGGAGCATGCTTAAGAATTATATTGAGAATTTTTGGATGAACTATTGCTGCAGGGAATTCATTTATTCCGGCAAGAAGATTCTTTGAAGAAAAGCTTAGGCGGCGTCCGTCTGTTGCAACAAGGTTAAGATTGTCTCCCTTCTTTTCAAAATAAACACCGTTCATAAAGTAGCGGGTCTCATCTTCGCTTACTGCAAAAGAAGTCTGTCCAATCATATCCTTTAAGTCTTTTGAAGGAATTTCAAAATACGGAACATTGTCTGCAGAATCAAATTCAGGGAATTTATCCTGTGACATGCTCTTCATCTGGAACTTAATCTTTTTTCCAACAGGCTTGATTCTTACGTCAATTCCAGAATCATCACTGGACTGGTCAAATTCAATTTCACCCTCAGGTAAGGAATTCAAGATTCCCATGAATTTGTCACAGTAAACAGTTGTTATTCCTTCTTCCATTATTTGAACAGGAATCTGTGTTTCATAGTTAACCTTTATGTCTGTTGCTTTTATGGTAAGCGTATTGTTTGATGCGGAGATCATCACATTCGAAAGAATGGAACCTGCGTTCTTAGTAGAAATTATTTCCTGGGCAATGGAAATTTCCTTTATCATCGATTCCTTGTCAAAAATAAACTTCATTTTTATCTCCTAAAGAATTCATCTTAAAAAGATTATATTCTATTTTTTAAATATTAGCACTAAATTTTTTCAGATGCATAAAAATTCACGTTTTACAGGAATAAATGAATTTTTATGCACATTCACACTAAATTTATGAATTTATATAAATTTAGTAGTAGTAATAATAAGAGCTGTGAATTTCTGGAAAAGTATTGCATCTTTTTGCTTTCTAAAGACTTATAAAGTGCATAAGTATTCATTGTGAATTCACAGGCTTTGCACTTTTCCTATGCTTTTTCAGATTTAACAAGCTTTTGCACAGGATTGTAACATATTGTTAACTTATTTTCTATACTCTTTTATCTCCCTTATAAGAATTTCAATGGTATGGTTAAAGGATGAGTCGGTTCTAAGCTGCTCTTCCATCTTTTCGTAGCTGTGCATCATGGTTGTATGGTCACGTCCCCCGAATTCATTTCCCAGCTCAGGATAAGAATATTCAAGCAGGTTGCGGGCTATGTAAATTGCAATCTGGCGGGGTATTACAAACTTTTTGTTGCGCTTCTTGCTTTTTATGTCACTGAGGGAAATATTGTAATGGTCGGCAACAACCTTTTGAATGGTTTCTATATTGATGAATCCGTTTGAAGGCTGGCTGAATGTGTCTTTGAGTTCTTTGCGGGCAATCTCTATAGTAACCTTATGGTCAGGCTGGTATTCTGCATAACCGATTATCTTGGTTAGGCTTCTTTCAAGATCGCGTACGTTGGTCTGCACGTTTCTTGCTATGTAATCAAGAATATCTTCTGGAACTGATTTTCCCATCAATTCAAGTTTCTTTTGAAGAATGGCTTTTCTTGTCTCATAGTTTGGAGGAGTAATGTCTATGCAGATTCCCATGGTAAAGCGGGTCTTAAGCCTTTCTTCTATACCCTTTATCTCTTCCATTGGACGGTCGCAGGTAAAGACCATCTGTGCTTTTTTTTGGTGAAGAGCTTCGAAAGTGTGAAAGAGTTCTTCCTGAGTTCCTTTTTTGTCAATAAGAAAGTGAATGTCATCAAGCAGCAAAACATCAAGCTTTCGGAATTTGTTTTTAAACAGGTCCGTCTTTTTGTCGGAAATTGATTTAAAAAATTCATTTGTAAAATTTTCTGCACTCAGACAGGCTATTTTTACATTACCTTCTTTTTGCTTGTAAATATAGTTTCCTATTGACTGCATGAGGTGGGTCTTTCCAAGTCCTGAACCTCCGTAGATAAGCAGCGGATTGAATTTTTTGCCTGGTTCCTTTGCTACACCGATAGATACGTTGTAGGCGAAATTTGAGTTTTCACCGGGAACAAAAGTTTCGAATGTGAAATTTTCATCAAGCATGGGGTGCTTTTTTACGGGTTTTTCATCGGATGAATATGAAGAAGCTGAGGGTGAATTCTCTTTGCTTTCCTTTTCACTTTCTGAGATTAAGTTGTTCAGAATTGAAGTGTAAGGATTTTCTACTTGTGGCTCTGTTTGTAAAGAAGGTGTTTCCTTTGCTATTGCTTCTGTTTTTTCTTCTTCTGATTTTGAATCGGATGCAGAGACTTTAGAAGTTATATTTTTTGGAATGAATTTTACATTTAAATTTATTCCTGTTATTTCCGCTATTTTATCTTTAACCGTTTGTATGCTGCCTTTTTCCTCCATGTGGTTAAGCATAACGTCTGAAGGAACGGAAACAGTTATTTCATCAATGGTGTCGCTTACGTACTCCATGTTAAAGTAGATTTTGAAAAAATTTTCCTGATTTTTTTGCTTATACTCTTCGCGTATAATGTTAAGGACATCTTCCCAAATGCCCTTGTAATTCTGCTCACTCATAAGAGGTAATTATAATTTTTAAGTGCTTTTTGTCAATAGTTTTCCACAGACTTTTCCACAGGGGAAACTTTCTGTGCAGCTTTAAGCAGACTTCCCCGCTTTGGGCAAAAGCTGCCTTTTTAGCTAGACTTTTTTCCTTATTATTGGTATAGTTTATTACTTAAAAGTTTAGAGTGGGGATTTTTAATGTCAGACGAAAATCAGTATTCAGCCAGCAGTATTCAAGTTCTAAAGGGACTGGAAGCCGTACGCAAAAGACCTGGTATGTACATTGGTTCTACAGGACCAAACGGTTTGCATCATCTTGTATACGAAGTTGTAGATAACAGTATTGACGAAGCAATGGCAGGTTTCTGTGACACGATTACGGTTGCCCTTGAAAAGGATGACATTTGCCGCGTAGAAGACAATGGACGCGGTATTCCTGTAGACATGCATCCTACGGAACACGTTTCTGCCCTTGAGCTTGTTTTGACAAGGCTCCATGCCGGTGGTAAGTTTGACAAATCAAACTATAAGGTTTCCGGTGGTTTGCACGGTGTAGGCGTTTCTTGTGTAAATGCCCTTTCTGTATGGATGGAAGCTTTTGTTAACCGCGAGGGAAAGCGCTATGAGCAAAAGTATGCGGAAGGAAAGCCAAAGACAAAAGTAGAATGCATTGGTGATACAAACATTCACGGTACTACAATCCGCTGGAAAGCAGACAATACGATTTTCAAAGAAACAACAACATACAATTTTGACGTTCTTGCCCAGCGCCTTAGGGAACTTGCTTTCTTGAACCCTGGCATCACAATAAAATTCCGTGATGAGCGCCTTGAAACTCCAAAAGAGGTTGTCTATAAATTTGAAGGTGGAATCAGGCATTACGTTACATTCCTCAACGAAGGAAAAAAAGTCCTTCCTGAAGAACCCATCTACATTTCTGGCGAAACGGAAAATGTTCAGATGGAAGTTGCCATGCAGTACAATGACAACTACGATGAAAAAATTTATGCCTACGTAAACGACATTAACACCAAGGAAGGAGGAACTCATCTTGATGGCTTTAAGATAGCCCTTACCGTTACGCTCAATAAATTCCTGGAAAAAAATGAAAAGCTTTTGAAGCGTCTTGTAATAAAAGACTCAAAGTCAAAGGATGCAAAAACAAACCAGATAAACTATGAGAAGCTGGCTGGTGACGACGTTCGTGCCGGTTTGACTGCGGTTATTTCCGTAAAAGTTCCAGAGCCTCAGTTTGAAGGACAGACAAAGACAAAGCTTGGCAATACGGAAGTCCGCGGTTATGTTGATGCCCTTGTAAAAGACAAGCTAACCCTTTGGTGCGAACAGAATCCACAGATTGTGAATATGATTCTGGAAAAGGCAGTTGCAGAAGCAGAAGCCCGCATCGCTGCCCGCAAAGCAAAAGAGAACACCCGCAAAAAATCACTTAGCGATTCATTTGGCCTTCCGGGAAAACTTTCCGACTGTTCTTCAAAGGATCCTTCAATCTGCGAAGTCTACATAGTTGAGGGAGACTCTGCAGGCGGTTCAGCAAAGAAGGGAAGGGACTCAAAGACACAGGCCATTCTTCCTCTTTGGGGAAAGATGCTCAACGTAGAAAAGAGCCGTCTTGACAAGGTAATAGACAACGAAAAGCTTCAGCCGGTAATTGCTTCTTTGGGAACAAACATAGGCAAGGATTTTGACATAACAAAGCTCCGCTATGACAAAATAATTATCATGGCAGATGCTGATGTTGACGGAAGCCACATCCGCACACTTTTGCTTACCTTCTTTTTCCGCTACATGCCCCAGCTCATAGAAGAAGGTCATGTCTACCTTGCAATGCCACCTCTCTTTGCAGTCCGCTACGGTAAAAAAGTAAAGTATGTTTACGATGACAATGAGAAGGCAGCCGCAATCGCAGAATTTGGTGTTCCTGCAGAAAAGCTCGATGTCCAGCGTTACAAAGGTTTGGGTGAAATGTCTGGAGACCAGCTTTGGGACACAACAATGAATCCTGCCGTAAGAAAGATGATGAAGGTAACAATACCGGATGCAATCGCAGCAGATAAAATTTTCTCCACATGCATGGGTGAAGCCGTAGAACCGCGCCGCAAGTTCATTGAAGAAAATGCTATTTATGCAAATCTCGATGTCTGATGACTTTATAAGGAAAAGTTAAGGAAAAGTATAGATGGAAAATGAAATAACAACCCCTGAAGGTGGTACGCTGATTCTTCAGCCCATTGATCAGGAAATCAAGAAAGCCTATATTGACTACTCAATGTCCGTTATCGTAAGCCGCGCCCTGCCGGATGTAAGGGATGGACTTAAGCCCGTTCACCGCCGCATCTTGTATTCAATGGATGAGCTGCACCTGCGTTCTTCCGGAAAAACATACAAGTGTGCAAAAATAGTCGGAGACGTGCTTGGTAAATACCACCCGCATGGAGACGCTTCTGTTTACGATGCACTTGTCCGCTTGGGACAGGATTTCTCTGAGCGCTATCCTCTTATTACTCCCCAGGGAAACTTTGGTACAATAGCCGGTGACCCTCCTGCCGCTTACCGTTATACGGAAGCAAAGATGGCAAAACTCGCAGAAGAGATGGTTGCCGACATAGAAAAGGATACCGTTGACTTTATCCCGAACTTTGACGAAACAACAAAAGAGCCAACAGTTCTTCCTACAAAATTCCCCTTCCTTCTTGCAAACGGATCAAGCGGTATTGCCGTAGGTATGGCAACAAACATGCCGCCCCACAACCTAAAGGAAATAGCATCAGCAGTTTCTGCCTACATAGACAATCCAGAAATCAGCATTGATGAATTGATGCAGCATATAAAGGGACCAGACTTTCCAACAGGCGGAATAATTTTTGGCCGCCAGGGAATCAAGGACGCTTACAGGACAGGCCGCGGAAAAATCATAATGCGCGGTAAGTTCACGATTGAAGTTGCAAAGAACGGAGCAGAGTCAATCGTATTCACGGAAGTTCCTTATCAGACAAACACAACTGATCTTTGCAAACGCATTGCAGAACTTGCCCGTGACAAAATCATCGACGGAATCAGCGGTGTAAATGATGAAACATCAGACCGTGTAGGAATGAGAATCGTCATTGACCTTAAGCGTGGTGCCGTAACAAAAATTGTTGTTAACCAGCTTTTTGCAAAGACACCATTGCAGGCATCATTCGGAGTAATAAACCTTGCACTTGTAAACGGCCGCCCAGAGACGCTGAACCTTAAGCAGCTGGTGCAGCACTTTGTTGACCACCGCGACAATGTTGTAACCCGCCGCACACAGTTTGAGCTTAAACAGGCCAAGCACCGCGAACACATACTTGCAGCCCTTATAATCGCAGTCGATGCAATTGACGAAGTAATCAAGATAATCCGCGCCAGCCGTGATGAATCAGAAGCAAAAGCCAATTTGATGAAGCGCTTCGGCTTTGATGATGAACAGGCACAGGCAATCGTTGACTACCGCTTGGGTCGCCTTACCAATTTGCGCATCGATGAGTTAAAGCAGGAAATGGCAGAGATTAAGGCCCTCATTGCCCACCTTGAAGACTTGCTTGCCCATCACGAAAAAATCCTTGAAATCATAAAACAGGAAACAAATGAAATTGCGGAAAAATATGGCGACGACAGAAAGACCCAGATTGTTTCCGGCGAAGTAGAAGAAATCAATGTTGAAGACATGATAAAAGAAGAGGACATGGTAATCCTTATTTCCAAACTCGGCTACATCAAGCGTGTTCCCGTAAGCCTCTACAAGAACCAGGGTAGGGGAGGAAGAGGAACCATTTCTGCCAAGCTTGTGGAAGAAGACTACATCAACCAGATGTTCATAGCTTCAACACATGACTACATCATGTTCATCACGAATGAAGGAAAATCATATTGGGTCAAGGTTCATGAGATACCTGAATCTTCAAAGACAAGCCGCGGTTCCCACATCAAGAGCCTTCTCCAGGTAAGTGCCAACGAGGAAATATCAACAATAATCAGCCTCAAGGAATTTACGGAAGAACAGTTCATGTTCATGGCAACAGCAAACGGCGTTGTAAAAAAAACACCTACAAGCGAATTCCGCAACGCAAAGTCTCGCGGTATGCAGGCAGTTCGTCTTGATGACGGGGACAAACTCGTAAGCGCAATCCTTTCAAGCGGAAAAGACGAGCTTCTTTTGGTAAGCCGCCGCGGACAGGCCTTGCGCATAAGCGAAGACGAAGTTCGCCCAATGGGAAGAGCCAGCCGTGGTGTTAACGGAATGAAGCTTTCAGAAGGTGATGAACTTTGTGCCGCCATCCATGTAGAAGAAGACGCAAAGATTCTCGTCATAACAGAAAAGGGAATCGGAAAGCGCGTACTCTTCTCCGAATTCAATGCCCACGGTCGCGGAACCGGAGGACAGCGTGTCTTTGGCAACGTTGACGACAAGGGAGAATTGATCGGCGCACTCACCGTAAAAGATGACGACAGCGTTATGTGCATAACTGGCCAGGGAACTTCCATCCGCACGAACGTAAAAGATATTTCTTTGCAGGGAAGGGCATCCAGCGGCGTAAAAGTCGTAAACATCATAAGTCCGGACTACGTAGTTGGCATTGACCGTATCGCAAATTCCCAGGAAGAAAAGGATTCTGCTGAATAAAGTTTATTTACTTATATTATAAAGAAATAACTGTAAAAAAACATAATTAATCCTTGGTAAACCACCGCCTATGGCGGTGGACTGACAGAGCTTGGCAGTTACGGCAATAGAAAGAAAACCTAAAAGCCCATAGAATCAACGTGTGAACCGCTCAAAGTTACACACGGAGGAAATCTATGGACT
>JAGCWT010000030.1 GCA_017961705.1 Treponema sp. | reverse complement strand
GCAAATACGGCTGAAAACTCGCATTGGAGCGGAACGAGCGCAGCGAGTTTAATTTCCTATTCCGCGACACCGCGGGTTTTCAGACGGATTTGCCTGGGAGCGAAACACAAAATTGATTTCCATGTATGCATCCTACGCCCGATTGGAAGGGTTGCCGCAGGCAAGACCGAAGGGCCGGAGCGGGAGCGGAGCCCTGGAAAGCGGGTGGCGCAAAGGCATGTTCTGTCGAGTTAGCCAGGGAAGGAATGGTAGAGCATATAAAAGGCTCGTCCAAAAAATCAAAAAAAATAGGCGAAAAAGGCAAAAGTAAAAAGTGTTTGAAAAAATTCCGATAGTAAAGCAGGGGATATTTATGCTGAAGTTGAATTCTAAGACTAAAAAGATTATTCTTGGGGTGGTTGCCGCCATTATCTGCATCATAACGGCATGCAGGAGCGTAAAAAGCGATGAGGCGGAAAATGAAAAGAAGAAGAAGTACAAGGTTCCTGCCTCTGAAAAATACCTGGATCCGGACAGGCTGAACATTACGGTTCCTCCGTCTGTAATAGAAAAATCGGGTAACGAAAAGAAGACTGTTGTTTCCAACAATTTTTCCAAAATGCAGACCAAGGTTTGGAAGGGAAGCCAGGATTTGAACGATGAGACTGTCTACCTTAAGACTACGGACGACCCGGATGTGGTTTCTTTTGTGAACGCAGGCAATAAAAAGCGCATGCTTACTGCTAACCTTGACCTTTCTGACGGCAAGGAATACGGCATTCTTTTGGGGACGGCACGCGACAAGGAGCAGGTTTACAACCTTTCCGGGTCTGTTTTGCGTATTCACATTTACATTCCGGCAGAGCTTGCGGCCCACGATGAGCTGGCAAAACTGAATTTTGTTTCTTATTTTAGGAACGAAAGCCTTTACAAGGTGAACCTTAAGGGTGCAATTGAAAACTTTACATTTGACGATATTGGGGCTGGCTGGCATACCATAGAGCTTAACTTTAGGGACAAGAGGGCAAATCTTGGCTCAAAGAATGTGTCTTTTAAGCTTAACAAGAACGCCATGGAAAAGAATAAATTTATTGGTATAAACATAAAGTCTGGAACCCAGTCAAAGGCAAGCGCTCAGATTCTTATAGACTGGGTTGATATTGTTCCGGCGGGACAAGGCAGCTAATCGTTGTTCTGCAAGACCAGCATTTTGTCTCGGGAAGGATAGCAGGATGAAGGGGTAAGCACATAGGGCCTGAGGATTATAGCCCCCTCTTCTTCCACACCTTCCGCAGGTGAGCGTTCCAAGAGGTATATTCCGCTTAGAAGTGGAGTTGCCGTAAAGGAGCGGAACTGGATGAAGGCCTGGCCAGACATCTGTATTGATGAATACATGCCGTTGTCGTTTACTGAGTCCCCGATTGCGTTGTAGTTTCCGTCTGAAAACTTGAACACTGTTCCGTCTACTGTCTTCCATGAAGATGCCTTTTCCAGTTCTTCCATGAATTTTTTTGCGGACTGGTCTTCCCCACCCTCTTTTTTGGTGAGTTTTGAGGCAAAATTCACTTTTTTGTAGTAGCCGTCCCAGATTGAGCTTTCGCTAAAGTACATGCGGACGTCGTCCTGAACGTGTATGCGGATCTGGTCCTTGGAAATAAGCGATATGTCTATGCGGCGCTGGAGGTTTTCTATTTCCAGGTTTGTGGTGGAAATATACATTCCGTTGCGCCTTACGTTTGAATTGTGCCATTCAAAGACACCTTCCTCGCTTCCGTCCAAAAAGACAATCTGGCGGTCTTCGTTCCAGTCAAAGAATATGTAGTGAACCTGGGAACCGCGGTTTTCTGTCTTGTACCAAAGGCCTTCCAGGAAATTTGCAAAGGTTGCAACTGTTCCGTCTTGAATTTTTGCAAGTTCGCGGGCGGCTATGAGGTTTCCGGTTATGCGTTCCTGTTCCCTTATTTCGTAGAGCTGGGAATTTCTGTTCCATTCCCAACGGGTCTGGAGCTGGTCGGAGCTTTCTTTGTTGGCATAGTCTGAGCCGTAGACCCAGATTACGTAGCTTGCGCCTGTGGTTTGGTCGGAAAGATATGAGTCGTCGCGTTCTATCTGCTGGATGAATATGGTTCCGTCTGCCCTTAGGGATGCAATTCTCTTTAGAACCGGGGATGAGGATGCTGATGAGCGGAGGATGTGGTAGACCTGCATGACTGAGTCGCCGTTTTCCAAAAAGCCCTGGTAGACGAGTGCCGTGCGGTGGTCGCCTGTAATGTCCATGCCTGTGTAGGAAAAGGTACGCGCCTGCTGGATGTCTGTAACAAGAAGGGCTGAACGCTCGTAAGCCTTGCTTACCGGATTGTAGAGACCCACCAAGAGCTGCATGGCTGGGGATGAGGAATTCTTTATTGCATTCACCT
>JAGCWT010000029.1 GCA_017961705.1 Treponema sp. | reverse complement strand
TTTGTCATTGGAACAAGGTGTGTGTATTCCTTGCCGTATTCATCCTCTACGATAACCGTGCGTTTGCCCTTTATAACCTTGCCGAATTTTACGGTACCGGTAATCTGGGCAATAATTGCAGGGTTCTTTGGCTTTCTGGCTTCGAACAATTCGGATACGCGCGGAAGACCAAGAGTAATATCGTTTGCCTTTACGGCAGCCTTTGCAAGCTTTGCAAGAGTGAATCCAGCCTGAACCTGCATGTTATCTTCAAGCTCGTTGGCAAGGATGGCACCAGCAGGAAGGTGGTATGAACCAAGTTCGTTACCTGCTTCATCAGAAATAAGGATACGTGGCTGCTTTACGTCCAGGTGGAGGTCGCTTATACGGCGCTCAACTGCCTTTGTCTGAGGATCGGTGTGTTCATCCAAGGTTGTACCAGGAATGATGTCCTCGTAGTGAACGTAGCCCGAAACTTCAGCAATGATAGGTTCATTGAACTGGTCGTATTCACCAACCCAAATGTCCTTGTTCTTATTCTTGGAATCCTTGCTTTCTGCAACACAGTCGCCGTTTACGTAAGCCGCATAAATTACGGAACCGTTGGCAATTTCTATGTTCTGGTCGTTGCTTACAAGGTAAACCATTTTGCCGCGAATAAGAACGCGTCCGTTATCGGAAGCCTTAACCTCGTTCTTTCCGTGCCTGATGATTACGTTGCCTGTACGTACGCGTGAATTGTCTGCAACTGCAACTTCATCGCCAGACTCAAGCTGGAACTTGGCAAAGAGCTTTGTAACAACCATTGAACCGCGGCGGGTAAAGAGCCAGTCGCCGTTTTCCTTTACAACGTGAGTTCCGCTAACGCTCTGGATAAAGACCGGATAGTTCATTGCAATGTGGTTGTCTTCCGTTGTCTTTTCAGCAGCACCACCAGTATGGAAGGTACGGAGTGTAAGCTGTGTACCAGGCTGACCGATTGACTGGGCAGCGATTGTACCTACAGCTTCACCAATTTCTACGATTCTGTTGCGGGCAAGGTCTTTGCCGTAGCACTTTACGCAGATACCGAACTTGCTTTCACAAGTCAAAACTGTGCGGATCTTTACCTTTTCAACACCAGCCTTGTCGATTTTTTCTGCAAGGGATTCGTCGATGTATGTGTTAACGTCTGCAAGAAGCTCACCGGAAACTGGGTCAAGAACGCGTTCGATTGTATAGTGTCCTGCTATGCGGGTTGCAAGAGGAACCTTTACTTCGTCTCCGTCCTTGATTGCAGTATAGTCAATACCGTTGATTGTACCGCAGTCCTCTTCGTTGATAACAACGTTCTGGGCTACGTCTACAAGGCGGCGGGTCATGTAACCAGCGTCTGCTGTCTTAAGAGCCGTGTCTGACAAACCTTTGCGGGCACCGTTTGTAGAAATGAAGAATTCGATAACGGAAAGACCTTCCTTGAAGTTTGCCTTGATAGGAAGCTCAATGATGTCTCCGTTAGGCTTCTGCATAAGACCACGCATTGCGGCCAGCTGTGAAATCTGCTTTTTGGAACCACGGGCACCGGATTTTGCCATCATGTAGATTGTGTTGAATCCGTCCTTGTCCTTTGCAAGCTTGTCCATCATTATGTCTGTAAGCTTGTCGTTGGTCTTGCCCCAAACTTCTGTTGAGCGGTTGTAGCGTTCCTGCTCGGTGATTACACCGTCTGCCCACTGCTTAACAATCTTTTCTACTTCCTTGTTGGCTTCATCAACCATTTCCTTCTTTTCATCAGGAACAAGGATGTCTTCCATAGAAAGGGTTGCACCGTAGAAGGTTGCGTTCTTGTAGCCTACAGCCTTGATTGCGTCGAGCATCTGGATTGTAAGCCAAGAGCGGTCATCTGTATAAAGCTTCTTTACAAAATCAAATGCGGCAGAAGAGTTGTATTCATCCTTCCTGTTCTGGATGTGGGAAAGTTCCTTAAGGAATTCCTCATTTGAACAGATTTTAAGGGCTTCTTCTTCATTGAACTTTTCGAAGCTGTATTTTTCTGCAAGAAGGGCCTTTACCCTCTTGTCTGATGACTGGTCTGTGTGGTAAACATCCTCAATCATCCTCTTAAGCTCTTTGTCGCCAAGTCGCTCGTTGTAGTAGTCAACAGGATCAGGCATTGACTCGTTGAATGCAAGGCGGCCAGCTGAAGTAAGAAGGTACTTTGAATCAGGCTCGCTGTCGTTGTGTACGCACTTACCGATTACATTCTTGTGAATCTTTACCTCTGCCTGCCACTCGATTGAACCGGATGTTGCAGCCATGCGGACTTCATCTGCAGAGCTGAAGAATTTGCCGGTTCCCTTTGCGTTAGGCTTAATGCTTGTCATATAGTAGATTCCCAGAACCATGTCCTGAGAAGGTCCAACGATTGTCTTTCCGTTTGCAGGGTCAAGCAAGTTGCGGGCAGAAAGCATGAGGTTCCAGCATTCCATCTGGGCGGCCTGTGTTAAAGGCACGTGGATAGCCATCTGGTCACCGTCGAAGTCTGCGTTGAAAGCCTTACATGCAAGCGGGTGAAGCTTAAGAGCCTTTCCTGGAACGAGTACCGGCTCGAATGCCTGGATACCAAGGCGGTGCAAGGTAGGAGCACGGTTGAGCATAACCGGGTGTTCGCGGACAACTTCGTCAAGGATTTCGTAAACCTCGCGGTCTTCTGCTTCAACACGCATTTTTGCGCGCTTGATGTTAGTGTCAATGCCGCGGTCAACAAGCTTTTTCATGATGAAAGGCTTAAAGAGCTCAAGTGCCATCTTTTCCGGAAGACCACACTGCCAAAGCTTAAGCTCAGGTCCTACTACGATTACGGAACGGCCTGAATAGTCTACGCGCTTACCAAGCAAGTTCTGGCGGAAACGTCCCTGCTTACCCTTGAGCATGTCGGAAATTGACTTAAGAGGACGGCTGGAAGCTCCCTTTACCACACGCTGCTTGCGCTTGCTGTTGTCAAAGAGGGAGTCTACGGATTCCTGGAGCATGCGCTTTTCGTTGCGGATGATGATCTCCGGTGCGGAAAGACCCTGGAGGCGGAGCAAACGGTTGTTGCGGTTGATTACGCGGCGGTAGAGGTCATTCAAGTCGCTTGTTGCAAAGCGGCCACCTTCAAGCTGAACCATAGGACGCAGATCCGGCGGAATTACTGGAATTACGTCAAGAACCATCCAGCTTGCCTTGTTGCCTGATGAACGGAAGCTTTCAACGATTTCGATGCGCTTAAGGGTGCGCTTGTCTACCTTGGGGCCCTTTTCCTTCATCTTTGTGCGGAGTTCTTCTGCCAAAGCGTCAAGGTCAAGGTTTTCCAGCAAAGTCTTGATTGCCTCTGCACCCATCATGGCGTTAAAGTTGCCGTTGCGTTCACGGGCTTCGTTGTATTCATCCTCTGTAAGAAGCTGGTTCTTCTTAAGGTCTGAGTCACCCGGATCGATTACGATGTACTTTTCATAGTAGAGAACTGAGCGCAGGGATGCAACCTGGAGGTCAAGCAAAAGTCCCATGCGGCTTGGCACGGAGTGGTAATACCAGATGTGGCTTACCGGTGCTGCAAGCTCAATGTGGCCTGTGCGTTCGCGGCGTACCTTAAAGTGGGTAACTTCTACACCACAGCGGTCGCAGATAACACCCTTGTAGCGGATGCTCTTGAACTTACCGCAGTAGCATTCCCATTCCTTTGTAGTACCGAAAATGCGTTCACAGAAGAGGCCGTCGCGCTCCGGACGGAGAGTACGATAGTTTATAGTTTCCGGCTTTTTTACTTCGCCGTAAGACCAAGCACGGATTGTTTCCGGCGAGGCAAGTTTTATCTGAAGAGAGGCAAAATCCTGAATATCACGCATTTACGTTCTCCTTATTGTCAAAGCCCTGTCCGGCCTTGTCGATTAATTCCTGATCACGTTCAGTAAGGGCAATCTGCTTACCCTTGTCGTCAAAAATTGTAAAGTCAAGCGCAAGTCCACGGAGTTCCTGCACAAGTACGTTGAATGATTCCGGCACACCAATTGGAGCGGCAGGATCACCCTTAACGATTGACTCGTAAACCTTTGAGCGTCCGTTCATATCGTCAGACTTGATTGTCATCATTTCCTGGAGAGTGTTTGCGGCACCGTATGCTTCGAGAGCCCAAACTTCCATTTCTCCAAGACGCTGGCCACCGAACTGGGCCTTACCACCCAACGGCTGCTGGGTAACAAGTGAGTAAGGACCTGTTGAACGGGCATGCATCTTGTCATCAACCAAGTGGTGCAACTTCATGAAGTAGATTACTCCGACAAAAATTGGGTTAACAAAAGGTTCACCTGTAAATCCGTCGTGAACAATCTGCTTACAGTCTGGTGACAAACCTGCTTCCTTAAGCTTTTCCGCAATCTGTTCCTGGCTAGGAGTCTGGAATGCCGGGGAATTGTACCATTCACCAAGAAGCTGACCTACGCGGCCAAGTTCGCTTTCCATAATCTGACCAATGTTCATACGAGAAGGAACACCAAGCGGGTTCAAGCAAACGTCAAGAGGCGTACCGTCTTCCAAGTAAGGCATGTCTTCAACCGGCAGGATGCGGGCAACAACACCTTTGTTACCGTGGCGACCGGCCATCTTGTCTCCAACACGGAGCTTTCTCTTGTCTGCAATTACAACCTTTACAACTTCGTCTACTCCAGGGCTAAGCTCATCGCCAGCAGACCTTCTAAGACGCTGGATGTCTATTACAACACCTTCAACACCATGGGGCAGCTTAAGGGATGTATCGCGTACTTCTTTTGCCTTTTCACCGAAGATTGAATTCAAAAGCTTGAATTCCGGTGTGTTTTCAGTTTCGCTCTTTGGAGTTACCTTTCCAACAAGGATGTCTCCGCTTCTTACCTTTGCACCTACGCGTACAATACCTTCTGCGTCAAGGCGGTCAAGGTTCTTTTCCGAAGTGTTTGGAACATCACGGGTAATCTTTTCGGGACCAAGCTTTGTCTCGCGGATTTCCGTCTGGAATTCATGGATGTGGACGGAAGTATACATGTCTTCCTTAACAACGCGCTGGCTGATAAGAACAGCGTCTTCGTAGTTGTAGCCATTCCACGGTACGAATCCAACAAGAATGTTGCGGCCAAGTGCAAGCTCTCCGTTGAAAGTTGCAGGACCGTCAGCAATTACATCACCCTTCTTTACCTTTTCGCCAACCTGAACAGTAGGACGCTGGTGGTTTACAGTATCTGCGTTTGTCTTCTGGTACTTGAGGAGCGGATATTCATCAAGGGCTCCACCCTTCACTCCATCAGGCTTAATCTTAATAAGGTCGCTTTCTACCCATACAACCTCACCTGCGCGCTTGGCCTTAACAAGAACGCCAGAATCGTAAGCGGTCTTGCCTTCCATGCCTGTACCAACGTGCGGTGGCTCCGGGAACAAAAGCGGAACAGCCTGTCTCTGCATGTTGCAGCCCATCAAAGCGCGGTTTGCGTCGTCGTGTTCAAGGAATGGAACAAGGGATGCAGATACGGAAATAACCTGGCGCGGAGAAACGTCCATGTACTGGATGTCTTTTACGGAGCGGCTTGTATAGTCACCCTTGTGGCGGCAAGAAACAAGATCCGTCGGGAAGGAACCGTCATCCTTCATGCCTTCTGTTACCTGACCAACGTAGTACTTGTCTTCGTCGGTGGCGGTAAGATAGTCAACGTCTCCAGTAGCCTTTCCGTTAACAACGCGGCGGTATGGCTCTTCAAGGAATCCGTATTCATTAACCTTTGTAAAGATTGCGAGAGAAACGATAAGACCGATGTTCGGACCTTCAGGAGTTTCAATCGGGCACATGCGGCCATAGTGTGTATAGTGAACGTCGCGGACTTCAAAACCTGCCCTGTCGCGGCTAAGACCACCCGGACCCAAAGCGTTAAGACGGCGTTTGTGGGTAAGCTCTGCAAGCGGGTTACACTGGTCCATGAACTGAGAAAGCTGTGATGAACCAAAGAATTCCTTTAGGCCAGAGTTGATTGGCTTTATGGAAATCAAATCCTGCGGCTTAAGGGTCTCTGTCTCCTTAAGATTCATGCGTTCCTTTGCAGTGCGCTCCATGCGGCTGAATGCAGTCTTGAACTGGTTTGTAAGAAGCTCACCAACAGAACGAACACGGCGGTTACCCAAGTGGTCCTGGTCATCCAAAGACTGGTCTCCAATGTAAACTTCTATAAGGCGCTTCATCGTATTGATGATGTCTTCCTGGGTAAGAACTGTGTTGTCCGTTGACTGGTCTTCGTAGTCAAAAGCCTTGTTCAGCTTGTAGCGGCCAACGCGGCCCAAGTCATAGCGCTTGGGGTTAAAGAAGATGCCTGTAATTTCCTTCTGTGCCTGCTCCGTAGAGATTGGGTCACCAGTCTGGATAACGGCATAAACCTTGTTCAGACAGTCTTCCTGTGAAGGCTCCTCTGAAACGTCTGCACCTTCCTTTGTAAAGATGATTTCTTCGCGTTCAAAGCAGTTAACGATCATCTTGCTGTCCAAAGAAGGGTTCTTTTCGTCCTTCTTGTTTGGATGCTGGCGTGCGTTAAATTTGATTACGCTGATTTCTTCTATTTTATTGGCAACAAGCTCGTCCAAATCGTGCGGGTGAATCTCGTCTCCTGCGCGGAAGAGCCTCTTTTCTTCGCCGTTTTCATCAGTAATAACTACGTTGGCAGAGAATACCTTTCCAATAAGTCCTTCCCTTGCGTCTTTCTTGCTAGGAACCTTGATTGTTTCCGTCTGGTAGAAGCAGTTGATAATCATCTCGCGCGTTGTGTATCCCAGTGCGCGGAGGAATATTGTACCAAGAATCTTCTTCTTGCGGTCAATCTTTGCGTAGATAAGGTCTTTCTTCTGGTCAATTTCAAATTCAAGCCAAGATCCGCGGTAAGGAATGATGCGGCTTGAATATACGCCTTTTTCGTGCTTAAAGATAACACCCGGGGAACGATGAATCTGGCTAACGACAACACGCTCAGCACCGTTAATAACAAAAGTGCCGCGTTCAGTCATAAGCGGAATGTCGCCCATGTAAATGTCTTTCTGCAAAATGGCACCGGTGTCCTTAAAATTCAGGCTGATTCTGGCCTTGAGGGCAACGGCATAGGTAAGACCCTTTCTCTTGCATTCAAGCTCGCTGAATTTAATGTTCTTCTCGTCCAATTCATAGTGGTCGTATTCAAGGGACATGTTGTTGTCCGGACCACCTTCAATCGGGAATGTGGAAGTAAAAACTTCCTGCAAACCCTGGTTCAAGAGCGGCTCGCCCTTGTCCAGCCTTTCTTTTTGAATGAATTCTTCGTAGGATGAAGTCTGAATGTCGATTAAATCAGGGATCTCCCAGAAATCTTTGATCTCTTTGCCA
Organism: Treponema sp.; assembly: GCA_017961705.1. Lineage (GTDB taxonomy): Bacteria > Spirochaetota > Spirochaetia > Treponematales > Treponemataceae > Treponema_D. The sequence goes on along the minus strand of JAGCWT010000029.1, from coordinate 3,647 downwards.
ATGTACTGACGGACTATTTTTTTGCTTTTAGCAAACATCTGTTTTCCTCGCAGGTGTACGAAAACTGGTACGCCGGAGCTGCTACAAGCAAAAACTTTGCTCAGCACAAGAACCGGAGCCCAAACGCGTGTTAAACGCTATGCAGTGGGCGTCAAATCCACCACACAAGCTTATTTTACGACGCCGCCTTTTAACAAAAGATCCGACTTGCAAAAGCGGCCGGTTCAATTATTAATAGACGCTAAAAGCCTCAGAAAAGTCAGGCATTTTGCCCGCTTTCCTGAAGCTCATAAATCAAAAATAAGTTTTGCTCAGGTCAAACAAAATTATTTCTTGCTTGCCTTACCACCAGCAGCTGCGATGTCAGCGATCATCTTGTCTGCTTCTTCCTTAGAAACACCTTCTTTGAGTGTCTGTGGAGCACCTTCAACAAGAGCCTTTGCTTCACCAAGACCAAGACCTGTGATTGCGCGAACAGCCTTGATAACAGCGATCTTCTTTGCTGCGTCTACGCTGTCAAGAGTAACTGTAAATTCAGTCTGCTCTTCAGCTGCTGCTGCTGGGCCTGCTGCTGCTACTGCTACAGGAGCTGCTGCAGAAACGCCGAACTTTTCTTCCATTGCCTTTACAAGGTCAGCTGCCTGCTGAACTGTCATATTAGCGATTGCGTCTAAGATTTCATCATTTGAAAGTGCCATAATTGTCTTCTCCATAATCATCATTGTGATTAATTGTTTTACCTTGCGGAATAGAACAAACTGTCCTTTTTTGCCCGCTTGCGGTTATTTTCCGCAGACAGTAATCAGCACGTTGAAGCCTGACTGCGGTTTTGGTCATTCCGCTAAAGGGAACAACCGGGATTCTGTTTTAATCGAGAACCCATTAGCAGGAAAACTTCCCTACTAGGCGCTCGGTGTTGCTTCTGCGGCCGGAGCTGCTTCAGCTGCTGGTGCTGCCTCTGCTGCAGGAGCTGGTGCTGCTCCACCTTCCTTTTCCAGCTTTTCCACGTAAGCCTGCAAAGTACCAGCAAGTTTTCTTGCAGGACCGTTGATTGCAGACATAAGCATTGCGATAAGCTGCTTTTTGCCAGGAAGCTTTGAGAATGCTTCGATTTTTGCAGCATCATAAATCTCGTTGTCTACCCAAGCACCCTTAACAACAAGGTTAGGAGCGTCTTTTGTAAAGTCAAAGAGAACCTTTGCTGCTTCGTTAGCTTCATCCTTTATAAGGGTGATAGCTGTAGGTCCCTTAAGATATTCTACAACAGCGTCATTCTTGAGTTCACCAAAAGCAACGCGTGCAAAATTGTTCTTAAAAACCTTAAGAGCTGCCTTGTGTTCAGCAAGACTGTGGCGGAGCTTTGTAATCTGTTCTACAGTAAGTCCGCGGTAGTCAATGAAAACATAGTTGGGATATTCGCTCAGTGTCTTCTTTGCTTCTTCGATAGCTGCGGTCTTAGCAGGCTGAAGTTTTTTAGCCAATACTGCCATTATGCTTCCTCCTTATAATCAATCCAAACGCCAGGGCCCATTGTTGAGCTCAAGGAAACAGAGCGTACAAAACCAGCCTTTGCATCAGACGGCTTCTTGCGTGCAAGTTCAGCAAGGAAAGTTGTTACGTTTTCTGCTGTGTCGCTTTCTGACATAGAAACCTTTCCTACAGGAATGTGGATTACTCCACCCTTGTCTGCGCGGAATTCTGTGCGTCCCTTCTTGAGTTCTGCAACAGCCTGTGCAATGTTAGGAGTAACAGTTCCAGTCTTTGGGTTTGGCATAAGACCTCTGCGGCCCAAAACCATACCAAGGCGGCCAACGTCCTTCATCATGTCTGGTGTAGCAACTGCAACGTCAAATTCTGTCCAGCCACCCTTTACCTTGTCGATGTATTCTGTTGAACCAGCATAAGTTGCGCCGGCATCCAAAGCTTCCTGTACGCGGTCTTCCTTACAGAAAACCAAAACGCGCTTTTCACCGGTGAACTGGTGTGGGAATACCAAAGTATCACGTACAGTCTGGTTCTTTTCAAGCTTCAAGGAAACTGAAAGCTCAACTGTTTCGTCAAACTTTGTGTAGTGAATGTCTTTTACGAGCTTGCATGCTTCGGCAATTTCGTATTTCTTTGCGGGGTCATACTTTTTAAGAGCCTCGTTATACTTCTTACCGTGCTTCATTACTTGCCCTCCACTTCTACGCCCATGCTGCGTGCAGTACCGGCGATGATTTTCTTTGCGGCTTCAAGGTCGTTTGCATTAAGATCTGGAAGCTTCTGCTTTGCAATTTCTTCCAAAGCCTTTGCTGAAAGCTTGCCAACCTTGTCGCGGAGAGGATTTCCAGAACCCTTCTTGATTCCAGCTGCCTTTGCAATAAGAACTGCTGCTGGCGGAGTCTTGAGGATGAATGTGTAAGATTTGTCCTGATAGACTGTAAGAACGACAGGGATAATGAGTCCCTTTTCCATCTTAGCTGTTCTGGCATTGAATTCCTGCACGAACTTTGGTGCAGAAACACCGTGAGGTCCAAGAGCAGGACCAATTGGTGGGGCCGGAGTAGCAGCACCAGCGGGGCACTGCAACTTAATAACAGCTGTTACCTTTTTTGTGGCCATAATATTACTCCTTGCATTGGTGTGGGATCCATCTAAAAAAGACAGTCCCTAACGAAACGCCTATGTCCAACGGACTTGCGCTTCTCCCAAATCGGCATTCAAAAGAAAGCCGGAGTTAAACCGTTTGCACGGCAAAACTTTCCTGTAAAAGAACAAGCTGCCAAACCAAAGCCTAAGCCCGGGGCAGCCACACAAAAGAATCAGACTACTTCTTTTTCTACCTGAAGGAAGTCAAGCTCAACCGGTGTCTCACGGCCAAAGATCTGAACGTTAACACGGAGCTTGTTCTTGTCCAAAAGAACCTCTTCAACGATACCGCTAAAGGAAGCAAATGGACCTTCCTTAATCTTAACGTGATCGCCAGCTTCGTAATTCTGCTTAACGCGAACCGTCTTTTCTCCCTTAATTTCGCCTGACTGCTGAAGAAGACTCTTTGCCTCGTCTGAAGAAATTGGGCGGGGTTTTTCCTGGGGATTAGTTCCTACAAAACCTGTTACACCCTGAATGTGGCGGATTGCATTGCAGACAGGCTTCCAGCCAACCTGCGGCAAATCCATTTCCAGCATTATATAACTTGGCAAGATTTTATTGCGTTTTACATACTTTTTGTTGTTGCGGATTTCTACAACTTCCTCAGAAGGAACTTTTACTTCACAAACAACATTGGAATCCAACTGGCCACGCTCAAGCATGTCGCGGAGAGTACGTTCAATCTTCTGCTCGTAGCCTGTGAAAGTATGAATGATATACCAGCTTTTTGCCATAATCCTATCCTATTTAAAGAGCAAGCGCATACCTTCTACGAAGAGCCAGTCCAAGAAACCTAGGGTAACGGCAAGGAAGATGGTAGAAACGAGAACGACTTTTACAGAGGCAACAACTTCACTGCGAGTTGGCCAGGTTACCTTCCTAAGTTCACCTACACATTCTTTGCAAAATTGAACAATCTTCATTTCCAACCTCTTCTAAATATTACGAAAAAAAACAGGCCAGGCAGGACTCGAACCCGCGACAACCGGTTTTGGAGACCGGGACTCTACCAA
>JAGCWT010000028.1 GCA_017961705.1 Treponema sp. | reverse complement strand
TTGGCACAGAGCATGTTTGTTACCTCCCGGGTCTTTCGGCTAAGGTAGTCGCTAAGGACACCCTCTCTTACCGCCCTTTCGATTGCCTTCTTGAAGGAGCTGCGGGGAAAGCGCCTGTTGTAAGAGCTTTCCACAATCTCTATGAAGCGGCAATACTCCTCTAGGATAGCACAGTTTTTTGCAATCGGCAACAATTTGGGGTCGGTGCAGTTCTTTACTTTTACCACAAGGTCCATGCGGCTGGAATCCTTTTCGTAGAATGCGTCAGAAAGCCTAAGCTCCTGCTCACTGGGCATGCTGTCCTTCCCCACATAGACCACGTAGAAGTCAGGGTTGGGGATTTTGTAGACCTTTTGGGCATAGCGCCTGTCTATCGGGACAATCGTCTCGTAGATGCGGGTAACGTATTCAAGGCATCTGAAGGGCATGTTGTTGTTCACCGTGGACTGGTGCTCCACAAGGACAATCAGTTTGCCGTCTATAAGCCAGCTTACGTCGTTGTTGTAGGTCTTGTAGAGTGACTGCTCAATCACCTTGCGCTCCATGCTCACGTCCTCCAGCTTGTAGTCGCTGCCGGAGAGGGCATTGTAGAGGTCAAGGAAGTTCTTCTTGCCGTCGCGGTCACTGCCAAACAAGTCCGTAAATACTGAATCCTTATACTTTCTGTTTATAAATCTCATTTATTTACCTCTATATAATATATAGAGGCTAAAAGTCAGGATTGGACACAAACGCGCAAAAAAAGTTGAAATTTTTTTATACCCAAGTGTAGGCATTCTTGATAAAGACTAAAAATCCATAGATGGATTTTTCTTGCAAAAAAAAACATTTGGTGCTTGCCAATCAATAAAGAGCCAAGGATGGCGGCTTAGCATCATGCAGAATTGTCTTGCAATTCTGCAATCCCCTCAAAAATCCACGGAAGAATTTTTTCGTACTTGATAAGAATTATAAAGCCCATGGATGGGCGGCTTAGCAACCCGGAGATTTGCAAGGCAAATCTCCGATCCATAAAAAATCCATGGATGGATTTTTTATGGCCATACGCCCGATTGGAAGGGTGGCGCAGCCAGACCGCCGCTAGGCGGGCCGGAGCGGTAGCGGAGCCCTGGAAAGCGGGTGACGATAGGCATGAAGGCCGATTTTAGCCAAAGAGCGGAGGGTAGAGCCTTGCAAGCACCGTCCAAATTCAAAGAATGAATCGGGTAAACAGCTATTGGACCGTGTTCACATTTGTTGCAATCTAGTGTAAAATAGAGCCATGGACACCAGCAATAAAGTTGCTTTTTTCATAGATTTTGCAGAACCGGAATATTCCCTTGGCCTTATAGAGGGCGCCCGCGCTTTTTTTAAGAAGCAGGGTATGGAAATGATAATTTTTGAAACCGGCAACATCAATTCACCCAGCAAGACCTACGGCTACCAGAGGCTTTCCATTGCCTCGCTCATCAGCGCCAATACGGTTTCCGGCATGATTTTTGTAAGCGGCCCCCAGCTTTACAACGCAACGCCTGAATACCTGGAGTCCTACCTAAAGTCTTTTGCGCCAATAAAAATTGTTTCCATAGGCTACGACTTTCCCCAGTACCCCTGCGTAATTTCTTCCTGCAAAAAAAGCATGAAGGAACTGATAGAGCACCTGATAGTCAAGCACTCATGCAAAAAAATTGCCCTTCTTACGGTAAATTCCCACGCAAACGACGTTCAGCTGCGCACGGAAATCTACCGCCAGGTGATGGCGGAACAGAATCTTGAAGAAAACATAATCTACGCCAACAACCTGGGTTATGCCCAAACCGTAGAGGCACTAAAAGACGTAAGCGGCAAGTCTTCAAAATTTGACGCGATTGTGTGCATGAACGACGAGATGGCCTGTGCCTGCATAGACACCCTCACAAGCGCAGGAATTTCAGTTCCAAAGAAGGTGATTGTAACAGGCTTTGACGATGAGATGCGCTCTTCCTGCATAACCCCGTCGCTAACAACCATAAACCAGAACATCTACAAGCAGGGCTATGCTGCCGCCAAAATGCTCTACGACCAGATTAAGGGAAATCCGGTTCCCCACAAAAAGGTCATAGAGTCAACGGTAATCTACAGGGAATCGTGCAGGTGCATTTCCGGAGACATGAAGAGGGGGCTCTACTTGGACTCAAAGGGCAGCCTTCACGAGTCAACGCTAAAAGACATAAGCTCCTTTGAAATTTCCAAATGGTTTACCAACAGGAACCACTTTATAAGGATAACGCAGATCTACACAAACATGCAGGCAGACATACCGCTGGACGTGCTAAGCCGCCGTGTTCGCGACGACTTTACGTCTTTTGGCATACAGTGTGCCGCCTTGTGCTTCTTTAAAAATCCTGTTGCAACGGATAAATTTGAATACTTCCCTTTGCCCAAAGAAGCCTACGTTTTTTCTGCCTACGACAATTCAACGGAAAAGTCAGTCTACTACAACGAAGACAAAATTACTTTTAACCCCAACGAAACCCTTGTGCCAGACGGACTGCTTTCCAGCTTTGAAGACGTGCACGTGGTGGCCCTCTACAAGAACACCATCCTCTACGGGTATGCCGTCTACAAAAGAGGCCCCTACGACCCAACGATTTACTCAATTTCCTTCAAGATGATTTCTTCCACAATTGCAAACGCATTCACAACCAACAAGGTGCTAAAGGAATTTGAACTTGTAAAGACGGTTTCCATGACGGACGAGATGACGGGGCTTTTGAACAGGCGCGGCTTTATGACCCTTGGAAAAACAATGCTCGTTGACGCAATAAAGCACGGAAAGGGCGGAGTAATGCTCTTTGGCGACATTGACGGACTAAAAAAAATAAACGACACCTACGGGCATTCCTGCGGGGACAAGGCAATCAGGGCAGAAGCTTCAATCCTAAAGGAAATCTTTGGCAAGGACTGCACGGTCGGAAGGCTTGGCGGGGATGAATTTGCGGTTATTGCGCCCAAGCTTAGCATGGAAAAGTTTGAGGCCGTAAACAAAAAAATCAAGGAAAAGTGCAGGGACTACAACAAAAAATCCGGCGAAAAGTTTACGCTTTCCATAAGCATTGGCTGTGTTCCCTTTGGCAAAAAGACCAGCTCCAGCATGCACGAACTTCTGGCACTCGCGGACAAGGAACTTTACAAGGCAAAGGAAGCCCACTACGCAGAGGAAGGCTAGGGGATTTTCTTTCTTTTTCTTTTTTTGGACCGAGTTCTTTTTGCTAACCCGCTTTCCAGGGCTACGCTACCGCTCCGGCCCGCCTTGCGGCGGTCTGGCTGCGCCACCCTTCCAATCGGGGGTAGGCTTTATTGGCATGAGAATATATCTTTATGCTAACGGGGGCCGTACTTAAGAGCCTGATTTTACCTAGCAGTCGTACCACTGGGCGGCGCTTTGGTCTGCAAACTGAATCAGCATGACGAGCGGATTGTCAAGAAAGTTTGTGTAGTTGTAGCTTTCCGTTTCCGAAAGGTCAGAGAAGCCCATGTGGCGGCTTATTGCTTCCAGAACCGGGCGCTTTTTTATAAGGGAGGGCATTATTTCCAGAACCCTAAGGACAGACTCGTTGCCGTGGCCAAGGGTACGTGTGTCCGTCTTGGTTTTGTAGACAGGCGTTTTTTTCCAGTTGCCGAATATGTCCTTTGTGTTGTGCCACTCGGTTTTGTAGACATCCGCCTTGCAGAAGTCGTGGGCTATTGCGCTTATGTATATGTCGCTTGCGCTTACGGTATATTTTTCCGTAAATTTTTGTGCTGCGGGGCTAAGGAAATAGTTTTCCATAAAAGGCTTTGTTACAAGAAGTGCCTGGCGGGTAACGGTTAGCGAATGAAGTGCAAGTCCGCCTTCAAAGTTGCCGTGGAATCTTGTGGATGCGGGACTTGTAAAAAATGCTGACTCTTCCATCCATGCGCTAAGGGCTTTACATTCATCCGGGTTTTCTATGGCGGCTTCGTTCAGCTTTAGGATGCAGTTCTTTGTTGCCTCTTTGTCAAAATTGTTGCCGTCTTTTACCGGGGAAAATTCTTTGCAGACGGAAAGGAGTCTTTCTGCGTCTGAATAAAGCTTGTCTTTTTCTTCCTGTGTCATTTGCCTGCCCCATGGATTTATTTTTTGATTCAAAAAAAATGCCCTCTTTCTGCCGGTTTGTTTGGCGGAAAAAGGGCTTTTGCTGCAAAATTAAGCTCCCTTTACGGGTTATGCCTTATTTTGAGTAGTATTCAACAACCATCTGGTCGTTAATCTGAACTGGAATCTCGTTGCGGTGTGGCTTCATAAGGAGCTTTCCGCCAAAGTTTGACTCGTCGCGTTCAAGGTATGGAAGAGGAGATGCGTTGAGTTCAAGGAAGCACTTCTTGAATTCTGCATTGCTGCGGTCCTTTTCCTTGAGTGCTACAACCTGTCCTACTTTTACGGCCTGTGAAGGGATGTTAACAATCTTTCCGTCGAGAGTGATGTGGCGGTGTGATACCAACTGGCGTGCCATGCGGATTGAGCTTGCAATGCCAAGGCGGTAAACAAGGTTGTCCAAGCGGCATTCGAGTGTTTCGATAAGAGCTTCGCCTGTCTTTCCTTCTGCCTTAAGGGCGAGTGAGAAGTAGCGGCGCAACTGACGTTCCATGATGCCGTAGTATGCCTTTACCTTCTGCTTTTCGATAAGCTGTTTGCCGTATTCAGAAATCTTCTTTGTTCTCTTCAAAGATGCTGATTCTGCTCTCTTAAGAGCCTTTGGGTGGCCGCAAACATTTACTCCCAAGTGGCGGCATTCCTTAAAACGGGGCGTTCTTCTAGTTGCCATTGTATTCTCCTAAAATTTTACTTTGAGTTTTTGTAAGCCTTTAAAGCAGCCGTGTTTTTAAGAGCTTAGAAAAATTCATTACATCGGGAAAACGGCAATGTTTTCAGGATGCTCTAGTAGTTCCGTAATGTTATCATAAATTTTCAAAGAAATTCAAGTGTCTGGAGGGAAATTCAGGCGGAATTCAAGGGAATTTTCTGTGAATTTTACTGGAAATTCGCTTGCGTTTTCTGTATACTTTTGCCCGGTACGGTATTTTTATGAAATTTTATGAAAGATTAAAAGGTCTGCGTGAATTTGACATTCTTTGCGGGCTTGATAAGGTTTACCAGAAGATTGAAAGGCGGCAAAAGGCCTGGAAAAAGAGCGTGGGTTCACTCTGCCCGGACGGTTGCGGAAACTGCTGCATTCCCTTTGAACCCCATGTTTACGACTGCGAGGCAATGTACATGGCTATGTATCTTATTGCATGTGAGCCAGCCGCTGCCAAAGCCATACGCGACGGAACTTATCCCATGCAGAGGGAAGACAATGAGAAGGGCTGCTTTTTGTTTGACCCCCAGAACGAATACCACTGCACTGTCTACGGTGGAAGGGCTCTTATATGCAGGATGTTCGGCTATTGCGGAGACAGGGGAAAAGACGGAAGCGTAAGGTGGAAGCCCTGCCGGCATCTTTCTGACGACTTTTTGAGCGCACACGAGCCGCCTCTGGAACACAAGGAATATGACGCAAAGGAACTTCTTTCTATTATAAAGGCTTTGCCACCTTCTATGAATGACTTTATGGAAGAGGTTCTTTCTCTGGATCCTGGAAAGGCTGCCGAAACCCGTCCCCTGCGCGAAGCCTTGCCGGAAGCCCTGCGCCGCTTGCAGTTCCTTCTTGCCTATGCAAAAGTCTCCCCATCGGATGACGGTGATGACGACAACACTCCTCCAAATTCTCCGCCAGAACCAATTTCCGCTTAGCAAGCCGTTCTTGAAATAACGCCTACGCCCGATTGGAGGGGCGCGAAGCGTTACCGCAAAGCGGTAATGGAGGCGAATGCCGGAACCCCGGAAAGCGGGGGCTGCAAAGAGTCTGCCCGGCTGGAGGACGGGCACAGTTAAAATTGGCATGTCGTCCGAAAGAAGATTTGGGCTAAGGATTTTTTTTCTAACAAATGCAAAGTGGCGGTGGAATAAAAGGCCTTGGATCCGGATGCCGTATTTCGTAAAAGACGCAGTCTGGATTGGGATTGCCTTTTTTTACATCCAAAAGTGCAAAGGATGGAGGCTGGCATGCACGCGGAATTGAGCAGCTTCCGGGATTCACAAGAAGGATAGGGCCATTTTTGGAACTTGCATATCCGCTGGAAGGAATGTGTGTGTGCCCAAAGAAAAGAATGTCTGCCCCAGAGTTTTCCGCTTCCTGAACAAGAGACGAAAGTCCGCTGTAAAGTGAATGTGCGTGTCCGTGAACAAGAAGAATTTTGTGGCCGCAAACCGTAAGGGTGTTTTGCAGGGGAAGCCGTATCTGTACCAGTGGGCTGCCGGAATTTTTTTCAAACGCCGCCTTGTTCATAAAAGTGTATGAGCTTGAATCGTTGTTTCCCTTAACAAATGCAACTACCGGTGGAATGCAGGCAAAGAAATATTCATCTTCAAGAGCCTTCTGCAAAAGATAGGCTATGTCGCTAACCCCATCCCCACAGAAAACCAAGAGGTCGCTTTCCACTCCGAATTTTTGCAGGACAAAAGACAGGGCGTTAGCATTGGCGTGGCTGTCGGAAATGGCAAGAATCCGTGCGCTGTCTTTTTGCGCAAGAAGCTCTATGCTTTCCCGGCTGCCTATAAGAAGGGATTTGTCTTGTGTTAGAGACTTGCTCAACTTTCGCTACCTTCCGTGCGTTCAATAACAAAATGGTTGGAAGATGGAATGAGGGTCTCGCTGTCTGTGTAGCGGATAACCTTGCGGTTGCCAACAATCTTCTGCACAAAGCCGTGGAGACTTTCGTCCGGGGCAAGGGTAAGCGTTTTTCTTGAATCCTTTTCGCTGTTCTGCCTTTCGTCGCATGGAACTGATTCATCCTCGCAGTTAACGATAAAGGCTATTGTGCGCATTATTATTTCGCTTGCGTCGGAATCTATGTGCTGGAGAATCTGCTCTTCCATTGACTCTTCTTCTACCTTGCGTTCGTATTCAAGAACAAAGTCGCATGTGGATTCCTGTCCCAAGATGTCGTCCTGGGGGAAAAGGCTAAATACCGGGTAGGGGATTTTACCGTCAAATTCATCCTGAAGCCTTGCAAAGACATAGTTGGTTCCTTCCGGGGCTCCAAGAATTACAACCCCGCGGATGTTCCTTGAATTGAGCGTCTCGCGCAAAGCTGAAATCTTCTTCATCTCGTCCGGGAAAATAAGGGGCAGAATCATGCCGTCGTTTTCTTCAAGGCCGTAAAGCGTGTCCAGGTTGCGGATTATTTGCGAATAAAAATTTTCTGAATTAAAGCCGTAGCCAAAGAGCACACAGATTTCTCCGTCTTCTGCATGGCCGTGGCTCTTAACGTCCTTTGCGGAAACCGTCTGGTCGGGCTTGGTTTCCCTCACCTTTATGTTCAGCGTTTCCGCCGAAGAAACGTAAGTCTTCATCTTGGTTTC
>JAGCWT010000027.1 GCA_017961705.1 Treponema sp. | reverse complement strand
GGACATCGATTCCAACATATATTATACTTTCCATTGGTGGGTCCTCCTTTGTTTGCGGTAACTCGGCCGCTTGTCTTTTATTTAAGTATGCCGTAAATCCGCGGTTTCTAACATCGCGAGGCTCACCATATTGTATGTTATGTGGACGCCCGCACAGTGGGGCAAGGATAAAAAAGTATGAAAATTTTTATAGTTTATTGTCATCCGTCAGAAGATTCATTTACAAGACATATCCGCGATTCTTTTATAAAGGGAATTGTTGATTCTGGAAATGAATATATCCTCTCTGATTTATATAAAATTAATTTCAATTCTGATATTTCTGAATCACAATATCTTAGAGATTCTTATTACAACGATAAGCTTCCTGTTGAAGAGGATGTTATAGCAGAACATGAAAAGATAAATGCCTGTGATGCGATTGCATTTATTTATCCTGTATTCTGGACGGAGGCACCGGCAAAACTTGTTGGCTGGTTTGACAGGGTATGGTCTTACGGTTTTGCTTACGGTAATAAGAAAATGAAAATGCTTGATAAAGGAATGATTCTTTGTTCTGCGGGAAATCCTATTGAACGGCTTGAACAGTTTGGTCTTCTTTCAAGTATGAAAAGAGTTATGTTTGGCGATAGGCTTTTTGGGCGAATTAAGAAAAGTGAATTTGTTTTGTTTTCTGGTACTTCAAGAGAAAAAGAAGAACGTACCAAAAATTGGGATTTGAATCTTTTAAAAGCTTACGAAAAGGGAAAGAATTTTTTTGCTGATGATGAAGATGAATTTACGGTAGAAGACAGATTTTTTACAGCCGTAGAAAACTCTGAGTCTGGTGAAGTTTCTGATAAAACAGTTTTTGCTTATCATCAGAAAGATAATGCTATATGGGCTGAATACTCTGGCGGAAGTATTGTAAGAGGATTCTTGATAGGTAATATAGATGAGATGCATAATTTGCATTTCAGCTATCAGCATATTAATGAAGCAGGTCAATTGAAATCAGGAAAATGTAATTCTGAGCCTAAATTAGAAAATGGTAAACTACGTTTTTATGAAAAATGGAAATGGGATAATGGTGAAGAAGGAAGTTCAATTATTGAAGAAATCTAAATATAACACATAACAAGAGGTTCAAAGCCGACATGCGGTCGAGCCTCGTGCGGTACAGCCATTTGTTATGTAAACGCTCGCACTTTATGGGGAGCTTGATTCCATTCCCGAGGATTATTTGAAATGATTTGTAATAATAAAAAATATTTTGTAATATTAGCTTTATTGATGAGTTCAATTTTTGCATTTGCTCAAGTTTCTTCTGGGAAGTATACAGATTCAAAATACAGGGATTCTATACAAACATTTTATTACGAGCTGTATGATTTTTATCTTTACGGTTATCCATGTTCTTATGAAAGTTTTGATTGCTTGAAAAAATTGTTTGACGGTAAAAGTCCTGTATCGTATTCGTCGTATGAATGTTTTTCTGATGATTCACCTGGCTCATTTTTTGTAAGCACGAGTATTTATGCGGTGGAGGATTGTTTGATTGAAGTGCATGAACACAATGATAATTTTTATTGGCATTCTTCAACTTTTACAAAGGATATTCCCAACACTTTTGGCGTAAAAATGGGAATGACACTAGATGAGCTTAAAGATATTTTTGGGCAGGAAACTGATGAATGGAATAGTGGTTTATTTGGAGAATCTGTAAGGTTTATTTTTGAAAATGGCAGATTGAAAAAAATATATAGTTATTATCAAGACACCGAGTAGGGCCTTTTGGGAGAGAGATAAAATGAAAAAAGTGTCATTAATAATTCTGTTGGCATTTGTTTGTTTGGCACAGCTTCTTGCAAAAGATTATCCGTATCTTGTTTATGGCGAGGAAGGAATTTACACCTATAATATAGAAGACAAAGAGTTTTGCCTGAAGGAGTTTTTTGAGTATAAAGAAAAGCAGCGTCCATACTACCGTTATTTTTCGGACAAGGAGTCTGTTGTTATGTATGATTCAGAGTTTGACAATTATCATTGCATGTTTTACAGGCTTAACAGGCAGTCCCATGAATTTGAAGAAATCTATAAAATTGACCGGTACAATCCTTATAAAGAATGCCTTGTTTCTGTAAAAGATTTTATTTACATGGTTGAAAGAAATTTGACCAAAGAAACGGATTCCTATTGGCTTACGAAAAGAAGCTTTGGTTCGCCGGATGTTATAGAAAAAATTGAGCTGGAGATTCCTGATACAGAGTATTACAAAAAAACTGGTTTCAAGGATGAAGTTGTGGATGAGTGCTTTCTTTTTAAGGAGCATTTAATTATTCCCCGCTTCCGCTGGTCAAATGAATATTGCATTTTGGCAAAAAAGACTGGAAGATGCCTTCTTTTTGGAAAGGGGAAGATATTGTTCAACAGGAATTCTAAGTCCATATTTATTCTTGAAAATGAAAGGGAGCTTTATTCTATAAATATGGATGATTCTGGCTGTGCAAAGAAGAGGGTGAATACTTTTGTTTCCGAAAAAGAGATAATTCTTGACATAACCGATTACGGGGATTTTTGCATCCTTAAAACTGGGGTGTGGAAGACTAATTTTGAACCCTTTACAAGGATTGTTTTTGGCCACAAAAGAAAGCTTGTAACTACAGAATATTATTGTTCTAAAAAGGGTGATGTGCTTGTGAACGAAGGAAAAATGAACAAGCTAAAAAATTAAGCCTAGCCCCGATTGGAAGGGCGGCGCAGCCGTTCCGTAGGAATGGAGCGAAAGCGGAACCCTGGAAAGCGGGAAAAACTTGCATCCCTGTAACTTTTTCCCGTAATTTTCTGGCGAAAACTTGCCAGCTCTTTATGCTGCCAAACGACGCGCCGTCCATAGCGCTTCTTTTCTGCGATTTAGGGGAAAAGTTGCAGGCAGTAAAACCAATAAGTACGCTCCAAAAAATTCAAAAAAATCAGAAAATTCAGATTATTTTATATTAGCTGCGAAGTATAAATATAAAGTTAAGTTTTGCCGATAAAGAAGGGTGGAGGAGTGTTTTTTCTTGAAGACACGGTCAAAAATGGGCACTTTTATGGGTAAAATGAAGAAAAATAAAAAGTCTGAAAGCAGGCATAAGGTTCTTTTTCCTATAGGCGTAAAGCTGGCCCTTATTATTGGTCTTATAGTTTTAGTTTCTCTTGGGCTTGTAACCTACCTTAACAGCTACTTTATTGGCAAGGATGTCCGCCGCACCGCAGAAGACGCAAACCTTTCTACAAACGTGCGCATTGCAAAGACTGTTGAAGACAAGCTTGCCACCGTGCGCTCCAACGTATTCCAGCTTTTGGACCTTAGGAATGCCGCCGGAAATTCATCCCAGGCCCTTGCTTCTCAGGCGGAAGTCTTTTTCTTTGAGCGTAACCCGGACATTGCGGCCGTAAACATTATGGGCTACGGAAGCGATGCCAGCCGCAACCAGAGCATCTTGAACCAGCAGTTTTTTATTACCCACGAGGCAGATCCTTCAGTTCTGGACGTTTTTTTGCAGACTACAGCCACCATTGTAAGGCGTTCCTGCGCGGGAGAGACGGTTGCATGCAATTCATCCCCATTTTTTGCCCTGCCCATGATGACGGTCTTTTTTCCATACAAGGAAAACGGCTTTGACCAGACCTGTGCCATCACTTTCTCGCTGGATTCTATCCTGGAAATAATAAGTTCAAATTCCACCAACACCAGCTTTCTTATAAATGATTCAGACGAGCTTCTTGTGCATCCGCTTGCCGAAAGGATTTTGCGCGGTGAAAGCATGAGGAACTATCCCCTTGTGCGCATTATGCGTACCCAGAACAAAAACGGTACGGAAAGCAGGCAGATTCCTTTTGAAGACCCAGAAGCTCCTGCCCTTGGTGAATTGGTTACTTCTTCTTTGATTGCAGATATTGCGGGGGAGAAAAAGCTTTTTTCTTTTAGCAATTTTGTGGAAAAAGTATTTACTTTTATCTCTGACCACGACTTTCTTATAAAGAAGCTTGGAAATCTGGAGGTTTCCCACAAGGATTTTTACGGGGCCTACTGCAAGATTTCTATTGGGGACATTTCTGTTCTAACGACTGTTCCCCTTGCCTATATTCTTGAAGGGGTTGAGACTACCAGAAGGAACAACATCTACCTTACGCTTGTGGTTTTCTTCCTTTCTATAATTGCAATCCTTTTCTTTGGGCGCTATGCAATTTCGCTCCATCTTAGACGGCTTACCCTTGTTGCGGACAAGATTCAGAGCGGAAACTTTGACCTGGATGAAAAGCAGCTCAAGAGGCTTAGCTCCAACCGTTTGGACGAGATTGGCGTATTGAACCAGAGTACCAAGGACGAGCTTGACTTTTTGAACACCTTTGCCCGCTTTACAAACAAGAATGTTGCTAAAGCTATAGCCCGTAAGGAAATAGACTTTGAGCCACACCTTAAGGACATTACGATTTTCTTTAGCGACATCCGCGGTTTTACTTCTATTTCTGACGGTTTTAACAAGAGGTTTGGGGACAATTCTCCTAAGGAAATCATCAACTTTTTGAATGACTACATGGCCCGCATGGTTGAGTGCGTTTCTCTTAGCGGGGGCAACATAGACAAGTTTGAAGGTGACGCAATTATGGCGGTTTGGGGTCTTATGAGGGAGGACAGCCTTGACTTTGAGCACCTGCCGGAAGGTAGCCCGGTCCGCCTTGATGCACAGAAGGTTCATCTTGCACACGTAAAGCAGGATGCCCTTAACGCTGTTATGGGTACCATTGCCATGCGCTATGCCCTTATGAAGTACAACAAGGACGCTATGGAATACACTGCCCAGCACGAAAATGATGCCCATGCTTCGTTCAAGCCCTACATCCGCATTGGTTGCGGTATAAACACAGGCCGCGCTACCTGTGGAATCATGGGTGGTTCGGAGAAGATGGAATATACCGCCATAGGAGATTCCGTAAACTTTGCATCCCGTACCGAAAGCTCCAACAAGGCCTGCGGAACGGACATTCTCTTTACGGAAGCCACCTACCATATGCTCACGGATGAATTCATAAAGAATCCGTCCAACAATTTTACGATTAGGGAGGATTATGCCCCCTACGAGATTGTCGTTGAGCGTATTCCGGTTGATTTTGACGTTAAGGGTAAGGGGGTCCAGCACTTTTACGGTGTGGTGAACATGCCTGCCTTTGACGTTGAGGCTTTTTTCCGCAGGGGTAATCCTGACTTTAAGGCTGACCCGGATTGTCTTAAGGCTGTAGGCCCGGACGGTCCAACAACTTTGGATGAAGTTCGCGAAATGCTTGGAATTCCGACTCCAGATTTTGCAAAGGTTAATTTGAATGCAGAAGAAAACAAAGTCCAAGTCAGAAAATAAAGAAAAAGACAAGGACAGGAATACTTCCATTTTTCTCATACTGTTCATTTTGGCAGTGCTTTTTTGCCTTTTTGGGGCAACGGTTAACGCTTTTATGTTCTGCAAGAGCTTTTTCCGTTCGCTTACAAAGGTGAATGAGACTCCTATTGCCACAATAACTTTTAAATACAAGACAGCCGAGCGTAAGTTTGCAGACCGCGTAATCTGGGACAGGCTTAGGCAGAACTCGCCGCTCTACAACGGAGACACAATCCACACGGAGAGCCTTTCCGAAGCTACGATTCATTTTAACGACGGAAACTCCATTGACCTTGCGGAAAACAGCATGGCACAGGTTTTTCTTACGGAAGACGGCTATGCTACGGCAAGCATTGGGGAAGGTAGCGCTACGGTTGACTCTTCCGGTGCCGAGAGGGGAATGTCCTTTACGGTTAACGGCATGGTCGTTTCCATAGAGCCCGGGGCAAGCGTTGCAACTGGCGGAAACCAGATTCAAGTGCTTTCTGGTAACGCAAGCGTCCTTTCTGGCGGGGAGAGCATTTCCGTAACAGAAGGTGAGGGTGTTTCCCTGGAGGAAGGTGGGGGCAAGACGCAGATTGTTGTTACAAATCCTGCTCCTTCTGCCAAGATTCTTTATTTTGAGGAAGGGGATGCAAAGATTCCCTTTACATGGAAGGTTTCGGGGCCGGGGCTACAGGATGGCCTAAAGCTTACCGTTGCAAAAGACCGCAAGTTTTCCAGCGAGGTATTCTCTTCTTCCAACAAGGAGCTGGGGGAAGGCTTGTCCGGTTCAGTGGATGTTCCTCTTAAAAGCGGGGCTTACTACTGGAACCTTTCTACCGCCAAGACAGGCAAGGTGATTACTTGGAGCAAGCTGCAGGTTATTCAGTCTTTGGCACCAAAACTGCTCGTTCCCGTTAACAACTATGCATATTCATACAGAACCCAGAGTCCTGCGGTAAGGCTTATTTGGACGGAAAGCGCAATGGCTTCTTCCTACAAGCTAGAAATTGCAGACAACAGTTCTTTTACCCACCCTTATGTGGAAACTTCCGTGGAAGGAACTTCCGCAATAATTTCCACACTGGTAAAGGGCAACTGGTGGTGGAG
>JAGCWT010000026.1 GCA_017961705.1 Treponema sp. | reverse complement strand
TTCCCGGCACGGCTTAGGGCTAACGCCCTAAGAACCCAGATTTATTGTTCTACTCTATTTTATTTTTATAAAGAAGAATCGTATCTATTACGCAACAAATAGCTAACTTACCTATTCCGACTTTGCGGCTCCGGGAAGTCCTATATCCTTTCTGTAGAACATGTTTTCGAACTTGATTTGCTCCATTGCACTGTAAGCGCCTTTCCAAGCTGCTTCGAAGGTGTCGCTGTAGCATGAGCAGGCAAGTACGCGTCCACCGCTGGTTACAAGTCCTGTAGATCCAGCTGGTATTGGGTTGGGATGACGGCGGTCTGCAATTGCACCTGCAATGAATACCTTTGCGCCAATTTCTGCCACGCGGTCTTTTTCCATAAGAATTGGAATGCCTTTCTGGTATTCGCGGGGATAGCCTCCACTTACGGCAACAGGTGCTACGACAAAGCCTTTTTTCCAGGCAAACTTAAAGTCTTTTAGGCTGCCGTCTGTTATGGCCTTGCACATTTTTGCAAAGTCAAAGTCCATGAGCGGAAGGACTGCCTGTGTTTCCGGGTCACCAAGGCGCACGTTGTATTCCAGGCACTTGGGTCCGTCTTTTGTTAGCATGAGGCCAAAGAAGATAAAGCCACGGTAGTCGTATTTTTCTGCAATAAGGCCTTTAAGGGTTGGCTCAAGGATGTTTTTGTTGAACTGCTCAAGGATTTCCGGAGTTACGTCGCTTACAGGGCTGATTGCACCCATTCCGCCTGTATTTGGGCCCTTTGCTCCGTCGCAGAGTCTCTTGTGGTCACGGGCACTCTGGAAGGGAACGATAACGGCTTTTCCTTCTTTTGCAAATTCCGGGGTTACGCTTACAGCTGCAAGAATTGAAATTTCGTCTCCGGTAAGGTATTCCTCTATTACGAGCTTGTTTCCAGCTTCGCCAACGCTGTGGTTTTCCATAAGGTCCACAACCGCATTCTTTGCGTCATCCAGGGTCTTTGCTACAACAACACCCTTTCCGGCTGCAAGACCGTCTGCCTTGATTACGATTGGGGCACCCTCTTTTTCCACATAGGCAAGGGCTTCTTTTTCGTCAGTAAAAGTGCGGCTCTTTGCGCATGCCACACCGTACTTGTTCATAAAATCTTTGGCAAGGTCTTTGCTTGCTTCCAGCTGGGCGGCATCGTACTTTGCACCGACAGTTGGGATTCCTGCGTTCCAAAAAGCGTCTGCAATGCCTTCTGCAAGGGGATTTTCTGGGCCAATAACGGCAAATTCGCAGCCTTCGTGCTTTGCAACCTGAACATAAGCACCGTTTTTATCGGCTCTGTTCTGTATGTAATCAGTCTGGGATATGTCCACGTTTACGCATTTGTCTTCAAAAGCTGTTCCACCGTTTCCAGGAACGCATACCACAGATTCAACCAAATTACTCTGGGCCAGTTTCCAAGCAATTGCATGCTCGCGGCCACCATTACCAACAACAAGTACTTTCATACGGCTATATTATGATAAAGACAACGAATTTTCAAGCAGTAAAAATCTTTGCTGCTCTCAGGGAAAGTTGCACCATGAAACGGCTTCCGCGCTACGCTTGTGCAGAATGTTTCATGGTGCAACTTTCCCTTACGCAGTAAAAATTTTATTGCAAACATAGAAATAAGGATAAAAAAAACAGGTTCCCGGTGGGGAGCCTGTTCTCTTTGGGGGTGATAAGCCGCGCTTATTTTTTTGCGCACTTCCTTCCGCAAGCCTTTGCTTTTGGAGCAGCAGCCTTGGCTGGTTTTGCCGCTTTTTCTGCCTTAGGAGCCTTTGCAACCTTCTTTGCAGCAGGGGCTTTCTTTTCTTCAACTGTTTCGTCTACAATCTGGGAATCCGCATTTTTCTTTATGGAAGCAATTCCGTTCTTGCAGGCATCGCGTGTCTTGTAACCTTCGCCCGAACCAACAATCTGTCCGTTGCGTGCAATAAGACGGAAGCGGTATTCCTTTTTCTTGTCCAAATAGAGTTCATACTTTGGCTTGCTTTCTGTTTTGTATCCAGCAACAGTCTGATCCTCTACAGGAGAGTCTGCAATGCGCTGAATACTTGCAATACCTTTCTTGCAAGTAGCCTTTGTCTTGTAAACCTGCGAAGTAAGAACAATTTCTCCGTTTCCCGCAACCAAGTTGAATTTTACACCTGTCTTTGCTTTACTGACTACAAATTTTCCCATCCGTTCACCTCTCGATATTTTAGGCTCAACCATTAGGCTTGGCTATTTTGCTTACACCGTCCGGCTTTCACCTACAGGCTGCACCCAAAGAAGTCATCAGGAACAGCCTTTATAATACAAGTATAAAACAGGTTTTTTGTTTACGCAAATTTTATTTTCTTTTTTTATCAAGAAATATTCATCACGTGGTCTTATAGTCCTTCAGCAGGCCCATAACCTCTTCTGAAATCTGGTTGTTCTTCCTTGCCGAATCAATTGACTTTTCCGCATCGCTAGAAATCATGAATATGGAATCAGCCGCACGCTGAGAAAGCTCCTTGATGTTCTGGGCCTCTGACCGCAAAGTTTCAATTCCGGAGAATACCACTTCGTTGTGCCGCTTCATGTTAACGGATTCTTCCTGGATTGCCTGTGAAGAAGCCTTTATTACCGCCATGGAGTCAAGCATGCTCTTTGTTCCAATCTGCTGCTCGTCAATTCCTCCGTGAACTTCCTGAAGCATCTTTTCAATCTCGCGGATCTTCTTTGTAACGTTCTCAAAAGACTTGGTGCTAAGGTTGGAAGAGCGTACAATGTCGTTGATAATATCGTTAATAGTGTTGATAAGCTCGTTAATAGACTGGGACTGCTTTGAAGAGTTTTCCGCAAGCATACGGATTTCCTGGGCAACAACGGCAAAACCTTTTCCCGCTTCACCCGCATGGGCAGCCTCAATAGACGCGTTCATAGCAAGAAGGTTGGTGCGCTGTGAAATATCGTCAATAACCTTGTTTGCATTAGAAAGGTTGGAAGACTGCTCCACAATCTGGTGAACCTTCTGCGATACAGCCTGCTGGTCTTTGCGGCCAGTTTCTGCATCCTGAACAAGCAGGTTGTAGTTCTGGTAAATCTTGTTTACGTTCTTGTCTATGCTGTCCGTATTACCGGAAAGCTCTTCCACCGTAGCGGCAAAGTTTGTAATCGTATCTGTCTGGGTAGAAATCTTTCCGTTAAGCAGGTTAACAGAATCGTTAAGGCGCTGGGTGCTTTCAAAAACAGAGTTTACACTTTCGCTCTGGATGGCAGCCTTGGAGTCAATTGCATCTATGGCACTTTCTGCAATGCTAACGGAATCCTTGGTGTTGTTGGTGTTGGATTCTACCTCGCGTCCTGTAGAGCCAAGCGTCTGTACGGAAGACTTGAGCGTAGAAACAAGGTTAAGCAGTGTCTTGTTCAGCATGTTGCAGCTCTTGGCAAGATCACCAATTTCATCGTCATTGCCAACAGGAATCTGGTGTGAAAGGTCAGCCTTACCGGATGCAATGTCCGAAACATGAGAAGAAATATTCCTTACGCGGCCAAAAATCTTGTTTGTAGTATAAGAAAGAACCGCTATAAGAAGGGCAAGCAGAATCAGCGTTATGATAACGGAAACAACTATGCTCCTCCTGATTGTGCCCATAATTGAATTTGCATCAAAGTCAGCGCCAACAATACCGACAATCTCGCCCTTTGCATTTTTTATAGGGGCGTATACGCTGCTGGTCCATCCCCATTCATCCTGCCTCTGAAGACCGGAACTTTCTATTGTACCGTCGCGCATGGTCTTAAATGGAGCCTCACCGTAGCTAGAAATATCCTCTTCCGTACCAAGCGGCGAAAAGTTCTCCGTATCGCTGGGGTCGCAGCTACCGTCTACAACATAGATAAAAACCGTACCGTCTTTGGGAACCATGGTATAAAGGTACTTACAGTTGGTGGCAGACTTAAGCTTAAAAAGCTCAATGCGAAGGTTTTCGTAATACCTGTCGCTTTCGTTCAGCGTCCGTGAAAGCTCAAGGAATTTGTCTGGGTCAACAATTGCGGCTGCCCTTTTTGCAATAGGAATACCGGCTTCCCTCGTAATCTTATGACTAAGGTTTAAAATGGCAGTAACATTAACAATGGCCATTATAGTAAATGAAATAAAAAGAAATACTGCGGAAAATATAATAGTCTTAAATTTTAGCGATAAAGTGTTCATAAGGCTAATTTTACCACGATTCCTTAAACTTGTCATTAAATTTTTTGTTTTTTGGAGTTTTTGGACGGTGAACTTTTATGGACGGTACCCTTAAATGCTCTACCAGGCTACTCTTTGGCTAATTCGACCGAACATGCCTTTGCGCCACGGGCTTTGCGGGGTTCCGCTTACGCTCCATTGCAGTTGTGTGAGCAACTGCAACTTACGCCCCTCCAATCCCGCGTAGGTTGCTGTGAAATTTGCCGCCAAGAAAAACTGGATTACAAGCCCTTCGCACAATTGCGCCCAGATTTCTTTGCAGTGTAAAGAGCATTGTCTGCGTCACGGATGTGCTTTTCGTACTCAAAAGGAACCTTTGCTTCAAAATGGGTAAAACCAACGCTTATTGTTACGGTCTTAGCAGGAGCCTCTGGAGAATCAAAGGGGATGTTCAGTTCCCTTACCGCAGCGCAAAGATTGTTTGCGGCCTCCTCCAGTTCAGAAGCAGAAAGGCTGCCGTTAATTCCGCAGAATTCCTCGCCTCCGTACCTAAAAAAGCTTATTCCATTGCATTCGCCAAACTTTACAAGAAAACTTCCCAGCGCAGAAAGGCATGCATCCCCCGCCTGGTGGCCGTAAGTGTCGTTAAAGAGCTTGAATTTGTCTATGTCCATCATAAAGATGCCGGTAACAGGGGGCAATTTACCCTCGGAAACCTGTTTGAGCGTGTCAAAAAGCATGCGGCGGTTAGAAAGCCCCGTAAGAGCGTCGGTATTCCGCTCATAGTCCAGTATGCGGTTAACGTCAAACCTTCTTAGCGTTATTGAACGGAGGCCTGTACCCAAAATGGAGCCTACAATAAAAAATGAAGCGCTGTCCATAATGTCTGCCGCCCAGACTTCGCGCACCTTAAAGCTTATGGCAACAAAAATATTGGCAAGGCAAACCCCAAAGCAAAAAAGGCTCACGCGGTAGGAGCGGTCTATGAGCATAACAGGGTAAACGGTGAGAAAGCAGATGGCCGTAACAAATTCCCTGGTATTGCTCCGCTTAAAATTCACAAGTATTGAAAAGCCAGCCAAAAAAACAAAGAAAACGTAAAGGAAGGGCTGGGGGCAACGGGAAGCCGCCTTCTTAAACAGCTGAATAAAAATCCGGATTGCAATTGTAAGCAAGGCAAAGAAAATGTAGATGTATTTTATGGGTTTTTCTGAAAATGGCGGAATTGAAAAGAAAATGAGGAGCAGGCTAACACCAACGGAAACATTAAGGCAGAGCCTAAGCAACATGTATTCAAACACGTTTATAGAGACTTTGTTTTTTTCAAAAAGTTCCTTTTCGTCCGGTGGGAACAAAAAATTCAAAAAGCCCATCATATATGCCTTTCTGTCCATTATATTAAAATAAACCAAAATCTTTCAAGAGACATGCGGGCTATCTGCTAAAAAAAAGTGAAGGGCAAAAATGCCCCACCTTAAGAAACCTACGCCGCCGTGTAGGGGCCCGCCAGAGGCGGGTTGCGGAACGCAGTGGAGCAATGGAGGCAAAAGCCGGAACCCCGAAAGGGCGGTGGCGCAGAGGAATGTTAGCCGAGTTAGCCAAAAAGTGAATGGTAGAGCAATTAGGACTTTCGTCCTTAAAAGTACCGTCCAAAAAGCACAGCACAGACTAAATCCCGGCAAAATAATTGTGTTAAATCAAAAAGTCTGCTATATTCATTCCATGAATTTTAAAAATCCCTTCGTCATAATCTTTATTGCAGGAACACTTTTCAAATTCCTTTTGGACACAATCCTTGAATTCATTGACTACAAATTCCGCCAAAAGCACGGCCTGGAAATTCCCCAGGAGCTAGAAGGACTTGTAGACGAGCCAACCCTAAAAAAGACCTGCGCCTACGAGAACGCAAATTACTTTTCCGGTATTCCCTACAGCCTGCTTAGCCTTGCCCTTACCTTTGCCCTTGTCTTTTCGCTTTACTTTGTATTTTGCTACGAAAAGGGTCTTTCCATAGCAAATGGCAACTCATACCTTACAATCCTCCTCTTTGCACTCTTTGTGAGCATTCCGTCCGTAATACTTTCCATTCCCTTTGAGCTTTACGACGAATTCAAAATAGAAAAGAAATTTGGCTTTTCAAACATGACGCTTGGAATGTGGCTTTTGGACCAGGTAAAATCCCTTGCAATAGGCCTTGTTCTTGGAGTGCCCCTCCTTCTTGTTGCAGTTGCCCTTATGAACCATATTGAACACTGGTGGTTCTTCCTTGGCTCTGTGTACATTGCATTCAGCCTGGCCGTTTCTTACATTTACCCGGTTCTGATTGCGCCCATCTTTAACAAATTTACCCCGCTGGAAGACGGAGAGCTAAGGGAAAGGCTTTTTGCCCTGCTGGAAAAATGCGGATTTAAGGCTTCGGGCATTTTTGTAATGGATGCATCCCGCCGCAGTTCCCACAGCAACGCCTACTTTACGGGCTTTGGCAAGAACAAGCGCATAGTCCTCTACGACACTTTGCTAAAGCAGCTTAGCACAGACGAAATTGAAGCCGTCCTTGGCCATGAGCTGGGGCATTTTAAGAAGCACCACATCATAAAGCGCATGTGCGTAACCTTCCCGCTGATTTTTGCGTTTTTGTTTGCAGCCTGGCTTTTGATAAAGATTCCTTCGCTTTATTCTGGCTTTGGTTTTACGGATTTTGGCTTTGCAGGCAGCACTGGCAGCACCCTCCTTTCCGCAAGCAACACCGGCAGCACCCTTGCAACAGGCAGCACAACCGCCATCCCCGCCACCTTGCAGTACGTTGGCATCTACCTGCTTTCGCTAATATTCGGCGGTTTTAGCCCCATTTTTAGCCTTGTCTCCAACACATTCAGCCGCCGCGACGAATTTGAAGCAGATAAATTTTCCGTTACCACCTGTGGCTCAAGCAAAGCGCTAATTTCTGCCCTAATCAAGCTGAACAAGGAAAACCTTAGCGAAATTCAAGTTCCTACTATATATAGCATCTTTAACTACAGCCACCCGCCGCTTTTGGAACGCATAAATGCCATAAAGGCATGCAAAAAATACTCGATTTATTCTTAAAATTGGTGTATACTATTTAGCAAAGACCATTTTGGGGGAAGATAAAAAATGAATTCACCTGCTTCGATTACAAATAACTACACAGACATTGCCGAGGCCAAAACCAAACTCCCGCTTGGAAAAATGCTCGTACTTGGCATTTTTGCCGGAGCATTCATTGCCTTTGGTGCCATAGGAAGCCAAATAGCCGCATTCGGTGTACAGCCAGCTGCATTGGGGCGCATGCTTAGCGCAGCAGTCTTCCCAATAGGACTCATGCTTGTCCTTGTTGCCGGAGCAGAGCTTTTTACAGGCAACTGTCTCATAATCGTGTCCGTCCTGGAAAAAAGGGCAACCCTTTCCGGGCTCCTGCGCAACTGGCTCTTTGTTTACCTGGGAAACCTTATTGGCGGAGTTGCAGTTGCAGCCCTTGCGGTTTACGGCCACGTCTTTGACCTCTACAACTGCGAACTTGCAAAAGTTGCGGTAACCACAGCCGTCAGCAAAGTAAACCTTGACTTTCTGGATGCATTCATAAAGGGTATCCTCTGCAACGTCCTGGTCTGCGGTGCGGTCTGGGTTTCCTTTGCAGCAGACGAACTTGCAGGCAAAGTACTGGCACTCTTCCTCCCAGTTTCGCTCTTTGTACTCTGCGGATTTGAACACTGCGTTGCAAACATGTACTTTGTACCGGCCGGAATCCTTTCTTCCATCGAATACAAAATCCCTCTGGAAGGAATTGGCGCTGTCCCCTTTATGGGATACGACGTAGAAGGTGCCCTTGCCCTGCTGCTTAAATTCCTCTACAAAAACCTTCTCCCGGTAACCCTCGGAAACATTTTTGGCGGTGCAATAATCCTGGGACTTGGCTACTGGTTCGTCTACTACCAGAGCTGCCGCGACAAATAATGCCCAAACGAACAGGTTATGCAGACTTACCCCTGCACACCGGAACAGTTCCCAAGTGGCTTGCAGACAGAATGCGGGACTTGGGAACCCAAATCATAGAAGCACTTCTTATCGAATACGGCCGCAAAGAAGTACTGCGCCGTTTAAGCGACCCCCTCTGGTTCCAAAGCCTTGGAGCTGTCCTAGGCATGGACTGGCATTCATCAGGAATCACAACAAGCGTAATGTATGCCCTAAAAAGGGGAATCAATGCCCGCGCAAAAGAATTTGGACTTGTTGTATGCGGAGGAAGGGGCAAATACTCCCGCGAAACACCCAGCCAGCTTGAATACATGGGCGAACACACAGGCCTAGACGCAGCCCCCCTAATCCGGGCAAGCAAACTCTGCGCAAAAGTAGACAACACCGCAGTCCAAGACGGATTCCAGCTCTACCTTCACAACTTTATCCTTAGCGCAGACGGTGACTGGGCAGTAGTCCAGCAGGGAATGAACCCCGCAGAAAAAAAAGCCCGCCGCTACCACTGGTGCTCGCAAAACCTAAAGTCTTTTACAGAAGAACCGCATTCAGGAGTAACCGGAGAAAACGAAGGCCCAATCCTAAACCTTACCGATTCAGCCGCAGCCCAAACAAGAGAATTCATCCTGAACCTTGCAAAAGACGAACCCCGCATCATCTTAAAAGAAGCCTCAGACATATTGCGCCTTGCAGCCCCCAAAATCTATCAAGAAGAAAAACAGCTAGCCCTCTTTGCAGAAAGCCCGGATGCCGCCACAGCAAACGCCTTAGCAGAAAACCCCTACCAAGACACGCAGCTAATCATAGAGAACAATCGCAACTGCATCATGCCAGCCCACCACGAAGTTAGGGCAGAAGACGTAGACCTAAAGCGCCTGGGTGCAGTCCTTGCAACCGCATACGAAAGCCAGCCCAAAGACTTTGAAAGCCTGCTGCTAACAAAAAACTTAGGCCCAAGCACCCTCCAGTCACTCACCCTGGTAAGCGAAGTAATCCACGGAACCCCCTCCAGATTCCGCGACCCGGCAAGATTCAGCTTTGCGCACGGAGGCAAAGACGGCCACCCCTTCCCGGTACCGCTAAACATCTACGACGAATCAATCCGCATCTTAGGCGATTCCATAGAAAAATCCAAACTTGGCTACAAAGACAAAAGCGAATGCCTAAAGCGCCTGCACAAAACCGCACTCCAAATAGAAAAAAACTGCTCGCCACAAGCAGACTTCGACAAAACCATTGCCCACGAAAAAGAACACTCCATTGAATGGGGAGGCCGCACTGTAAGCGACTGAATGATTTTTTCTTTTTTTTAGTTACAAATCTTTGCATACATAGTAGGTTGTTCGTCCGCTGCCTTTCTTTTCTATTTTGCCTGTATCACAAAGTCCTTTGATGGCTTTTTCGATAGTCTGGCGGGCAAGGGCAGGGCATTCTTCCTGAATGTCACTCTTTGTAAATTTTCCGATACGGTTTTTGATAACTTTTTCGATGGTTTCAGTTGCGGAAAGTTTTTCATCTATCAGCTTTAGCCGTTCTTCAAAATCCCTGTATGCGGAAAGGATTATTCCCAAAAGATATTTTACAAACGGTGTGTTGTCATTTGTGTTTTCGTTCCAGTTTTCAGAAGAAGCTTCAAGGACATCGTAATAAGTGTCTTTTGTTTTTTCGATTTTCTTTTCAAGACTTATATATTTGCATACGACAAATCCTGAACGATACAGCAAGAGCGTTGTTAAAAGCCTGGACATTCTTCCATTTCCGTCATTGAAGGGGTGTATGCACAAAAAGTCTTTGATGAAATTCGCAATTAAAAGCAAAGGTTCTATTTCGCCCAAGTCCATTGCACGATTAAAAGTTTCGCAAAGCTCTTGAACAGCCTCTGGAGTTTCAACCGGCGTTAATGGTGTAAAAAGCGTTCGGCTGCTTCCGTCCGGCATGGTTGCAACAATATAGTTTTGAACATTCTTGAATTTGCCTCCAAAATCAGGACTTGCATATTGATACAAATACTTATGGAGCTGGAGAATATAATTTGAGCTGATAGGAATATATTCGAAGTTTTCATGGATGATATTAAGAACATCACGGTAGCCCATGATTTCTTTTTCGTCACGGTTACGGGGAGTAGTTTTATCAGCAACGAGCTGTTTGATTCGTAATTCTGTGGTGACAATACCTTCAATTTTGTTTGAGCTTTCTGTACTTTGAATTTTAGCAATTTCTACCAGTTTATCGAGTTTGTCTTTTTTTTGATGTACAAAAAGTTCCTGCCGGCCTTTGTATTCTCTTATTTTAGAAATAAACCCTAAGATTTCAGTATCAAGTGTACAGTTTTGAAGTTTTGAATAATCAAAAGTCCGCATTTTTATTCTCCTACGGCTTAGGCTTTCTCCTATTTTAACATACAAAATAGGAGAAAACAAGGCTCTATAGGAGAAAGATCCACTCCTCTCCCCAAAAGCCACAAAGACATCATCACAGAGCTTTATAAACGGCAAATTTTGAGCTAAACTATGGTAAGTTATGAAAGAAAAATTATCCAAAATTTTCTCGCTTACAAATGCAATCTTTTCGCTGGCCTTTTTGATAACGGGCCTGGTCTTTACTGTCTACCCCTTAAATGACTGTGTTTGCGACTCTTCTTTTTTGCCGCTCGCCCTTCCCCTTTCTTTTTTTCTCAATCCACTTGCCATGATTTCTGACATAATCACCGCAGTAATCGCAAAGGGCAAACTTAGAAAGCTGAACATTATCCTCCTGATTGCAGACGTTTTGCTGGAACTTTTCCTTTTCTATGCGATAGTTTTGACCGTGGGATAAAGCAAACCACAGCCGCAAGAAAAAAATCAGAGGATAAAAAAAATTCCTGTGTTATAATAAGAATTAAGGAGACAGCCCTATGTCAAAGACTATTACATTCAGCAGCCTGCCCCAGAACTGTGCAGAACTGGAAGCTCTTCCGCAGGCAAAGCTTACCGATCCCTTTGAAGTTGCAGCCCTGGTCGTTGCAGTTTTGTGCCGCTACGAGCAGAGTGTAGACGACTGCATCGAAATGCTCAATTTGCTAAAAGGCCCCCAGCCACTTAGCAATTATGACAAGCAGTTCCTTAAGGACCGCCTGGTTGGAAAATACTATGTTCCCAGAAGCTACTTTGCAGGAACTTCCCCTCAGAACAACTATGAACCCACAAAGCCCTACTCGGTAACGGTTTCCGAAAATTCCCATTCCCATGACCAGGAAGGCTACGTAACGCTCTGGATTACATCATCCGGGGCAGATTCCCAAAGAAGCGTAAAACTGCGCCAAAAAGGAGACCAGTGGTTCCTGTGGGAAAACTTCCTTATGCCGGACATAAGAAAACCCGCCGCAGAAGACCCCTGGGCCTAACTGTCGAATAACAGCGTAAATGCCATTAACATAAAGAACCGTCATGCCGAACTAGATTCGGCATCTCTCTTCAATATAATAATTTGAGATTCTGAGTCAAGCTCAGAATGACGCAAAGTTAATGGCATTACCAAACGCATACACACCTATCTATTGCGCATCCGCCTCTTTCTTTTCCTTTGCCGCCTTGTTCTTCCTGCTGCTGTAAATAAGCCCCACGCCTATAAGCAAAACCATAATAATGAATCCGCTCCTTGCACTGCCAATTTTCTTTACGTTTTCATCAAGCTGGCCTTTTAGGGCATCCGCAGAATCCACCTTACCGTTAAAGACATAATAAACTTCCGTCTTTCCAAGCATAAATGGCTTAAAGGAATTTCCCCTCTGCTCAGCCAAAACCGAAAGATAGGGATATTTTTCAACATCATAATAATTGTACTTAAGGTTCAGGTCTCCCTCTTTTGCAACCTCGGTAATTGGGCCGTAGTAGAATTCATCATGCTTAAGACCGCAAACGGTTTTCTGCTTGGTATAGTCAGCGGAAGCCTTAACAAGCTCAAGCCCCTTTGCATCAAGAACAAAATCCCCAACATGGGGCGTTACCGTTTTTTCCACCGAATAAAGACTGTCCAGCCCGGAAGACGCACCCGCTTTTTGCTCGGTACGCTCCTTCCAGTCATAATGCGTTTCTCCCTTCTTCTGATATGAATAAAATTCCCTTACAGTCCTCTTTGCCTTAAAAGTGTTCAGCGGCTCATCCAATTCATCAAAAGAAATCTTTGAATCAAAAGCAATCTTTCCTGCAACAAGCACAAGCTTTCCCTCGTTGGCAGAATCAACCTTTCCGTCGGAAACAATGACCGTATTTTTAAGGATGTTCTTGTTCAAAGCCTTAGTGCCATTCTTAACCTTAACTCCTGTTACCACCAAAAAAGCAAGCACCGCTCCCAAAATTATCATTCCCTTAGAGATTTTCATAAATCCTCCAGATTCCTGTTTTTAATCATAATAAAACTAAATGATTTTTTTTTGAAGTCTTTTATCTTCTTCCTGCGGCACTTTTTCTTGCTAAGGGCTTTCCGGGGTTCCGCGGGTCCCTCCCCGCTCCATTGCTCCGCAACGCACTCCGTGCGCCCCTCCAATCCCGGCCGTGCTTGCTTTGTAAAAGAAACGCCGCTATTCATAAGGCTTAGCTTTTTATTATAATAAACCTCAGATTTAGACCCGGAGGAGAAAATAATGCATGGGAAACTTATAAAAAAACTAATCCTGTCTCTTTTACTGGCCACACTTTTTACGGCAGAACAGGGCTTTGCTCAGACGGCGGGTGCAAAAGCGGCATTTGTCTGGGAAAGCAAGGGCTTAAAAGAAGCTGGCATGGATGCAAAGAAAATTGAATCATTCAACAAGGCGCTACTTCCTACAGAAGTTACTTCCTGCATTATTGTAAAAGACGGCGCAATTGTAAGCGAATATTACAAGAGCGGCTACAGTAAGGAAAGTTTCTTTCCCATGCACTCTGTTTCAAAAAGCGTTACAGGCACAATTGTTGGAATAGCAATCAATCAGGAATATTTTGGGCTTGACGACCCAATAATAAATTATTTTCCAGAGCTAAAAGACAAGGCCGACTCCCGCTTTAAAAAAATCACCGTACGCGACTTGCTAAAAAACACATCTGGTTTGGTTTCTACGGATTCTTCATTGTGGGCCCAATGGAGAAGCTGCGGTGACTGGATAGACTTTTTGTTTAAGAGGCCCCTTTCTTACGCACCAGGAAAAGTCTTTGAGTATTCAACCGGTAACACGCATTTGCTTAGCGCAATAATTCAGCGGACCACAAAAAAAACTTTGGACGAATACGGAAGGGAAGTTTTGTTCAAGCCGCTTGGTTTGGATTCTGCCTATTTTGAAAGCGACCCCAACAAGATAAGCGACGGTGGAAACGGACTTTACCTTACCGCAAGAGACATGGCCCGCTTTGGACTTTTGTACTTGAACAAGGGAATGTGGGAAGGTTCGCAAATTGTACCCCAAAACTGGATAGCTGAATCAACAAAAATTCAAACTCCGGGACAGGCGCGTTATGGCTACCAGTGGTGGATCCGCTGGTTTGGAAAAAAACAAGCACGCGGCTTTTTTGCCCACGGCTGGGGTGAACAGGTTATAGCCGTAATTCCAGAGAAAAATCTTGTAATAACCTTTTCCAGCCGTTACCCCGACAACAGAAAAAACGCAACCTACTGGCAGTGGATTGGCGATGTTGTTGACGCATGCAGTTAGCAATGTAACCCCTTGCCGACCGCAAGCAAAAAATATACTATATTAGCGCTATGATTAAGGCTCAAATTCAAGACAAGGAATTATTGGAATATCTGGAAGCGCTTCCTGCGGACGACATGATTCATTTTACTATGGCAAACGGACGTGTTCGCGGCGCTGTTTTTGCAGGAACCCATTTTGTTAACACAATGCGTGCCCAGCACAATACTGGCATTCTTGAAACCTACATTCTGGGACAGGCATCCCTTTGCGGCGCACTTTTGATTCCGGCGGTAATGAAGGGCCGTGAGCATTTGAGCTGGCACTACGATGTTGAAGAATCCGTGGCAAAAGGTTTTAATGTGGAGGCAGATTCAACCGGTTGGGTAAGAAGCTACCTTTTTGAAGACCACATTCCCGTGGAAAAGCCGCTTGAAAGCTGGGACCTAAAGCCATTTCTTGGTGGCGAAGGCTACATGACAATTCAGACTGCAAGGCCGGGAGACAAGTATCCGCAGACAAGTTCCGTAAACACGACGGGCAACATTGCAGACGACCTTGTCTTTTACTTTGACCGCAGCGAGCAGCTAAAATCAGCCCTTACAACTTCCATCCAGATGGACAAGGCTGGGCGCGTTATTGGTGCAGGCGGAATTTTTATTCAGGTAATGCCAAAGACTGGCGGACATTCATCCGATGGAAAGCAGAATCTTGGTGCGCAGATAAATTCTTCTTCAGACAATGACGAAGACGAAGAGCTTATTTCTTCTTTGGAAAAATCATTCAACCGCTCACCTTCACTTGGAACTTGGTTCAGCAGGGGAAAGTCGGCAGAGGAACTTGTTCATGAACTTTATGCAGACTTGAACCCGGTTGTTGCCTTGCACAGGAGCATTGTCTACGACTGTCCTTGCACAAAAGAAACTTTCATCAAGCACCTAAAGGCTCTTCCCCAAGAAGAAATTGCAGACATAAAGGCAAAGGGTGAATCCATAACCCTTACCTGCCGCAACTGCGGTTCTGTTTACACGGTTAGCCCAGACGAGATTTAAAAGGAATGGTAAAGCTTCACATCCCCACTTTGCTAAGGCTCTGGCGCTCCAACAGAAATGATACAGTCCTTTCTGCACAAGAGGCAGCTTCTGTTAGCAAGGCGCTTTTAAACCTTCAGCGGGGACTTACCGGAGACAGGCAGCTTGCAGGTGCAGGCTACATGCAGGACAAAAATCTTTTGGGGGCATACCTTCTTTACTACTGGCCAGTCTCCTACACGCAGATTTCCTTTTGTACAAATTATTTTTCTGACGAGCTAAAACTTCTTGCAGAAAAAAATGAGCTTAACATTCTGGATATTGGTTCAGGGCCGGGACCTGCATCTTGCGCTCTAACCGACTGTGCTTTAAAGGCAAATGCAAACTTACAAATAAACCTTGACCTTTTTGATTCAAGCGGCAAGGCTTTGGACTTGGCAAAAAAAATATTTGACTTTGACTACAAGGCAAAAGTTAGCACAAGCTGCAAGACCGTTAACCTTGAGCAGACGGATTTTTCTTTGCTGCAAAAAAAGTACGACCTAATAGTTGCAAGCCATTCGCTCAACGAGCTTTGGAAAGACAAGGCGGATTCCCTGCAAAAAAAAGAAGGGCTGCTTCTTGAACTTTCCTCTTTGCTGAATGAGGGTGGAATCCTGCTTTTGTGTGAACCTGCCCTTTTAAGAACAAGCCGCACTCTTATAGGCCTGCGCGATTTTCTTGTAAAAAGCAATTTGACCCTTTTGGCACCCTGCCCCTGCACTTCTTTTCAAACTGAATGCCCTGCGCTAAGTGCCGGAGAAAACCAGACCTGCCATGCAGAAATTCAATGGAAGCCTGTTGAACCGGTTGCCACTCTTGCACGGCTTGCTAAATTGGACAGGACTTCCGTAAAGATGACTTTCTTTGCATTCCAGAAGAATGGACAAGGGCTTTGCAAAGACACCAGCTCTTTGAACTGTGATTTGCCAACTGAATATTGTGTGGTTTCTGATCCAATGCTTAACAAGTCCGGCCGGGTAAGACTTCTCTTGTGCGACGGAAGCAGACGCATTGCCTTTTCTGCAAAGAAGGACGACAGTCATGCAAAAGAGATTGGCTTCTTTAACCTGACCCGCTACGACAAGATTGCCCTGGAAGAGCCTGAATTGCGCGGAACAGAAGATGCACCCGCTTACGGCGTTACGGAAAAAACAAAAATCTTGACCAAAAAATAAATACAATAGCCTACGCCGCCATGGAGGGGCGCGAAGCGTTGCCGCAGGCAATGAAGGCGAAAGCCGGAACCCCGGAACGGCGGTAACACCAAAAACTGACAGTCGAATTAGCCCAAGAATGTAAGGTAGAGCAAAGCAAGCATCGTCCAAAAGAAAAAAAAGAAATAAAAATTAAGAAGCGCTTTCCTGTAAAGTTTGCTCGGTATCTGTTTCCTGCACGGCACCCATGTTGCGGTATTTTAAAGGCGTCATCTTTCGGTACTTCTTAAAGATTTTTATAAAGTAGCTAAAATCGTTAAAGCCACAGTCCAGCGCAATGGAATTTAGCTTGTCGGAAGATTCCCTTAGCCTTGAACAAGCCCTGTTTATGCGGAACCAGTTAAGGTATTCAACCGGGGAACGCCCAGTAATGTCTTTAAAGACGCGGCAGAAATATTTTGGCGAAAGGTTTGCCTGACTTGCCATCTCGTCAAGGGAAAGATCCTTGTTGTAATTGTTGCGGATATAGTTTATGACGCTTTCCATCTGCTCGGACTGGCGTTTCTTTAAATTTGAAATAACGTTCTTTGTGGTAAAGAGATGCTGCTTTTTGTATTGGCCAAGCAAAAGCAAAAGATAGCCGGAAGCCAAAAGCTCTGTTCCGTCGGGATTTACTTTTAGTACGTCAAAGAGTTTTTCTATGCAGGCATTCATTTCTGAATTTGAAGCGGGAATTACATTTTGCAGTTTTATTGTTCCGCTTAAAATGTCGCCAATAAAATTGTCGGGCAAGTAGGAATGCTGGCGGATTAAGTCAATGCTAAAGACAACCGATTCGTAAAGGGCATTGCCTCTTTTTGCCCCGTCCCCGTGCAGGATGTTGCCTGGAATAAAGCAGGAGTCTCCCTTTTGCAAAAGGTGCTCTGTCCCTTCAACAAAGAAAGTGTATTCACCGGAAATTATATGGACAAGCTCAAAGTCGGAATGCCAGTGGATGGGCAAGTCGTAATGAGGGTCAACGGTATTGTTAAGGTAATATTTTAGCGGAAACAAGTCGGTTCCGCGCTTTACGGTTTCTTCCTTATTTTCCCCGAACTTTTTCTGCGGATAGGCTGAATATTCGTTTATTAATACTTTCTTCATATTTTACAAGAATTATATCATGCGGATTTTTAGAATGCAATACTAAAGTTATATATAAAGACAATTTTGTCGCTTTTCAGATTGAATTTTTGATAATATAATCATATTATGATTGAAAAATATTCCTTTGGACAAAACATAGAGACGGATGCAGTAGTAAACAAGATGACTTCCCTGCCTTGCGATCAATTTAGCCTGGGAAAGCTAAAAAGCTGCTGGCCCTTTGAATGGGAATACGAACTTGAAAAAGACGCAGTTGTCTTTGGACTTGGGGAAAACATGCGCGGCATGAACAAGCGCGGCTTTTCTTACACAAGTTTCTGTTCCGATGTTCCCAATCAGGATGAATCAACACATTCAATGTATGGAGCCCACAATTTTCTCATTGTGTTCAGCAGGATAAAAACATTCGGTCTTTTTTTTGACACCGCTTCTGAAATTACCTTTGACATTGACTGGACAAAAAGCGGAGTGATGAATGTTAGCACAAAGGACACAGGCCTTGACCTTTACGCAATTTATGCAGACGATGGCCGAAAGGAATCTTTGCTGGACAACATAACAAGGCAGTTCAGGAATCTTGTTGGGCAAAGCTACATTCCGCCAAAGTGGGCATTTGGATTCCAGCAGAGCCGCTGGGGCTACAAGACGGAGGAAGACATTCGTGAGGTTGCAAAAAGGCACAGGGAGGATTCCCTTCCTTTGGACATGATTTGCCTTGACATTGACTACATGGAAGACTACAAGGATTTTACTGTTGATGAAAAAAAATTCCCGGACTTGAAAAAACTTTCTACTGATTTAAAGAAAGACGGAATCCGCCTCGTTCCGATTATTGATGCCGGTGTAAAAGTTCAAAAGGGATATGATGTTTACGAAGAGGGAATTGCAAAGGGTTACTTCTGCAAAAAAGAGGACGGTTCTGTTTTTACCGCAGGAGTTTGGCCCGGAGCTTCCCACTTTACCGACTTTTGCAAAAAAGATGCAAGCGACTGGTTTGGCCAAAAATACAAGCTTCTTACGGACATGGGAATTGAAGGCTTTTGGAACGATATGAATGAACCCGCAATGTTCTATTCAAGTGAAAGCCTAAAAAATGCCTTTGACAAGATAAAGGAATACAGCGGAAAGGATTTGGATATAAATTCATTCTTTGACTTTAAGGATTCAAGCTGTTCAACTTTTAACAGGCGCGATGACTATGAAAGGTTCTACCACGAAGTAACTGATTCTTCCGGCAAGACAAAAAAAATTCGCCACGATAAAATCCACAACATCTACGGTTCTTTTATGACTCGGGCTGCGGCTCTGGGGCTAAAAAAAGCTTGTCCCCAAAAACGCTTCCTTTTATACAGCCGTGCATCCTGCATAGGTTCCCACCGCTACGGAGGCATTTGGACTGGAGACAACAAGTCCCTCTGGTGCGACCTGCTGCAGGAAATAAAAATGCTTCCTGGCCTTAACATGGCAGGCTTTTTGTACAGCGGTGCAGACATTGGCGGTTTTGGTTGCGACACAAGCCGTGACCTTCTTTTGCGCTGG
Source organism: Treponema sp. (assembly GCA_017961705.1). Taxonomy (GTDB): domain Bacteria; phylum Spirochaetota; class Spirochaetia; order Treponematales; family Treponemataceae; genus Treponema_D. The sequence continues at coordinate 25,378 of JAGCWT010000026.1, read as the reverse complement.
CTTGCCTTGGGCTGCTTTACCCCACTGATGAGGAACCATTGCGCACTTGGCGGACGCAGACAAGAGGCATACGGTTTTGAAAAGGTAGAAGATTTTAAGAGCATCATGGATTTGCGCTACGCACTTGTGCCCTATATCTACAGTGAATTTGTAAAGGCTGCCCTAACAGGAGGAATGTATATTAAGCCGCTTGCCTTTGAATGGCCGGAAGACGAAAGGGCTATAAACTGCGAAGACCAGCTTCTTGTTGGCGAAGGCATAATGATTGCCCCTGTTTACACGCAGAACGCAAGGGGACGCTATGTTTACCTTCCAGAAGACATGACTATGGTAACTTGGTGCGGCGGAAAGTTTGAGCAAACGCTTCTTGCAAAAGGCGACCACTTTATAAATGTGCCTGTGGAAAAGGTCGTATTTTTTGTTCGCTCAAAAAAGCTTGTGCCTCTTTGCAAACCTTCGTCATGTACGGAAAAGCTTGACACAAAAAACTTTGCCTTTGCGGGCAACGGAACTTGCTACGAGCTTTATGATGATGACGGATTGTCTTTGGACATAGACTTAGGAAAGGGAATCAGAACCCTGACTCCTTAAACTTTAGCAAGACAAGGGCTTAAAAAAACTAGCGGTTATTCTTCCTGAAGAAGGATCTCCGCCAGCTGAACCGTCTTTGCGTCAACCTTGTTTGAGCAAAGAATAATTTGCAAAGCTTCACGCCCTAAACCCTGGGCAATAATGCTTTTTGCGGCAGCAATCTTTTCTTGGCAAACAGATTCTTCATAGGTTTCTTTTGCGCTCATCAGCTGCCTTATGTAGGCTTCATCGCTATCCGGGTCGGAATAATCCTTGTAGTATTCAACAAAGACTTTGTAGCCCACTGTCTTAAGTTCATCCAAAAGCTTCTTTGAAAAAGGCATGTCCAGTTCTGGGGCTGGCTGGAATTCCATCTCGTCTTCCATATCAAGGATTGACTCAAATTCATCTTCGGGCGCAGAAAAATCAATTATCTTTGGCATGAACATTCCCCCTCAACAAAAACTTTGGCTTTTATTTTCCTACGCAGAAATGGGAAAAAATTGAACCAAGCACATCATCTGGCGTAACTTCTCCTGTAACTTCCCCAAGAGAATCAAGGCTGTCTTCCAAGTCCTGGACAACCGCATCCATTGAATACCCTTCTTTTGCAACGGCAAGCGAATGTTCCACCCGTTCAAGGGCTTCCGCAACAGATTCCTTCTGACGCTCACTGCCAAGGCCTGCCTGCATTCCGCTGTCTTTTCCGGCAAGGTTCACAAGTATTTCTTTTACGGCAGAAACAAGGTCTGCTATTCCACTTCCTTTTTTTGCAGAGACACAAACGGCTTTCTGCCAAAGGGTAGCGCTTTCACCGGGAAGGGGATTGGCTGGCAAAGGGTTGGAATTTTCGCAGTCACACTTGTTCCAAACCAAAATGACGGGTCTTCCCTTGCGGCTCTTTATAAAGTCAATGTCTTCTTTTTTAAATTCCTTGGTGGAATCCGCAAGGTACAAAATTACGTCTGCCTCGCTGGACAAGTCTTTTGTTAGCTCAACACCTGCCGCTTCAATTTTGTCTTCCGTATTGCGAAGTCCCGCAGTGTCAAAAAGGCGTGCGGGGATTCCTTCAAAGTCCACCCAGCTTTCAAGCCAGTCACGGGTGGTTCCTTCTATGTCGCTTACGATTGCCCTGTCTTCTTTTAGCAGGGAATTAAAGAGGCTTGATTTTCCGGCATTGGTTTTTCCGCACAAGACAAGCCTTGCACCGTCCTGATAAAGTTTTTCGCTTTTCCAAGAGTCCGACAGGGTGCGAAGTCTTTTTACGGCTTCCAGCAAATTTGTTTCGTCAAAAGTATCGGATATGTTTTCTTCGTCTTCCGGGTATTCAATTTGAACTTCTATGGAAGCCAGGGTGTCTACAATCAGCTTTTTGATTGAATCGATTTCTGCAAAGAGGTTTCCTGCAAGGCGACCAGCAGCCCTTCCCCGGGAAGTGTCGGTTTTGCTGTCTATGATTTCCCTTACAGCTTCTGCCTTTGTTAAATCGGTCTTGCCGTTTATGTAGGCACGAAAAGTGAATTCGCCACGCTCTGCCTGACGGAATCCGTTCTTTAAAAGCAGGGAAAGTACAGCCTTTACAACAGAAACTCCGCCGTGGCAGTAGACTTCCACCATGTCTTCGCCTGTAAAAGATTTTGGGGACTTGTAAACGCCCAGCATCACCTCGTCTATCTTGGAAGAGCCGTCAAGAAGCCAGCCGTAGACAAGGGAATTTGGGGATGAAGCAAGCAGGGCATTGGGGCGGGAAAATATTTTTGCCACAAGCTGAATGCAGCCCTTCCCGCTTGTGCGCACAATACCGATTGCTCCTGGGGAAAGCGGTGTTGCAATTGCCGCAATAGCTTCCTCGGGGGTATAACCCAAGTTTGTCACTAATAGTTTCCTTTATGAACTGAATCGGATGAAGAGTTGCTGTAACGACCCTGTTCCCATTCCTGATTCAAAACAGTATCCAAAATGGATATTATCTTTTCGTCATGTTCCTTGCCGTAAGCGGGGGCTTTCTTTTTGTTAAGCTTTGCGGAAGGTTCCTCTGCTTTTGCGGGCTTGTCCTGTTCTTTTTGCTCAGACTTTACTTCCGTCTTTTCGCCCTGAACCTGCTGCTCTGCTTCTTTTTCTGCCTTTATTCCGGCCGTGCTGAATGCTGGGGTTGCCTGATGAACAGTTGCCTCGCTTGACTTCCAAGGAGAATCACTATCACCCGGATCAGGGAAGATGTCCTGGTAGCGTCCGCTGTTGTTCCAGTACATGTAGCCGCGGTCCAAACCGTCACGTGTGCCAAAAACCTCGCGCTTAACGTAGTTTGCATCGTAATACTTGTAGTCATAGCGCACGCCAAGGTAGAATGCCTGAACCCAAGGCCTTACGATTATTTTGTTGCGGCCAATTACAGTATTTCTGTAGCTGCCGTAGAAATATATTCTGTAGGGGCGCTCCGTAACAGGTGCGTATTCCATAAAGTTCTGCTCAAAGTGTGACGGATAGAACATTGGGCAGATTACGTCAACATAGTCGCTCATAAGCTCTACGTCCTGGCCTGTTCTTGTGCTTGAGCGGTACCAGCCGTTTGCACCGTAAATGTCTATTCCTATTGGGGCATTTATGTTTTCGCGGGCATAGCGGAGGAAGGAAACAAGGGCACTTTCCTTGTCCATTCCTGCATCCTTCCAGCGGTAGCTTGCCTGGCGCAAGTTCAAGCCGTCGGTTGGGAAGCGGATGTAGTCAAACTGAATCTCGTCAAATCCGCGCTCAATAAGTTCCTTTGCAATCTGAACGTTGTATTCCCATACATCTTCAGAATATGGGTCGCACCAGTTTTCACCGTAGTAAAGGGTTCTGCTTCCGGTAACGTTGCCGTCTGCATCCTTAACTTCTTCCGTGCCCCTTGTTCCAATCCATGGAGCCCCTGTGCTGGCGTTCCAGACAGCGTACTGCTTTTTTCCATAGAGGGAAAGGTTTCTGTCCTTAAAGACAACAACGCGGGCAACAAGATATACATTGTCCTTTTTGAATTCAGGAACAAATTCGTCAAAATTAATCTTGTACTGGCTAACAGGATCCTTTGCCTTTACGTTTGGATTTTTTGGGTCAAAGTGAATCATTCCAGAGTCGTCTTTCATTTCTACGACAAGGCAATTCAACTTGTTCTTCTTGATAAGGTCCCTGTAGCGGTTGATTCCCTGAAGGTTTCTAACCGAATAGGCTGAGCAGTAAACAGCTTTTTTATTGTCCGCAAGCTTGGAATATGGGCTGCGGCATGTGTCAGGCTTTAAAAGCCAGAGTTCGTTAAACTGAAGGGCAGAAACTCCTGTGTAGTCTTCCGGGATATATGCAGTGTTTACATTTGCACCGGCTGCGTAAATCAAATTTCTCCAGAATTTTGTCTGGTCTGTTGAATCCAAGGCTTCGTTTGTGCCAAGAGAAATCTTTCCGAATTTTCCAACGCCTACGTAAAAGAGGTTGTCTTTTGACTGGCAAAGGCTGTCGATCGTGGCGGCTTTTTCCGTACCGGAATAGACTTTTACAGCCTTGCGGGCCTTCCAGTCAAAGCGGTAGATGTTGGGCAAGAAGCTCTGGGCACAATAAATGTCTGCATAGATTTTGCCGTCTTTGGTCTTGCACAATACAGGAACAATGTCGCTAACTTCGTCCGGGGTTGATGTTGGCAAGGCTACAAAACCTGCAGAAACGTCTGTCCACACCGGGTTCTTTACATCTGCGCGGTAGTAGCTGAATCCGTAGATTGAATGTGACATAAAGACCACAAGTTCAGTTCCTGTAACAGAGCCGTCTTTTGCATAAACAGGCATGTGGCAGGCCGCTACAGCTTTTACACCGGCAGTGTATTTGCTGGTGGAAGATATGGACTTCCATGTCTGACCGCCATCCCTTGTAAGGTAGACGTTATCTTTTGTGGCGGTAACAAGAATGTTGGGGTCAAAGGGGTCTGCGCTAAGGTCTTTTAAGAGGGCAGGCTGCTTGTAAAGAGACTTTGTCTTTCCGTCGTATTTTTTTAGCGTAAGGAAGGGCAAGCCATTGTTGCATTCGGCAAAGTCAAGTAAATTTATTGAAGAAATTATTCCTTTTGAAGTGACGAAATACCATTTGTCCTGAAGGTTTCCGTCTTGGTCGGTAACATCCGTGTGGACAATCTGGGTAACATTTCCGCCTGTCCAAACAGCATCGCTTGTGCCTCTGGAAGACACTTTGTAGATGCCTGAGTCCGTGCCAATAATCAGGCTTTTGGAGGTAGAAACAACTTCTTCCTTGGATTTTATCTTTGCAAGTTCAGAAGCTTCTGGAATTTTATATAGGTAATTGCCCTGGGCAAAACAAATATTTGCAGTTACGATTAAGCCGATTTTAATGAATATTTTACGCATAATCTTCTTATCGGTATAAATATTTATACAGTTTAGAGATTTCAAAGAGGGGGAAATATGAGATTGATTTATTAAACTTTGTGTGGCATAATTGAGAAAAAAGGAGGCATCTTTATGGCTGACATCTCAAAAAGAATTTCACGTAAATCTATAAAGGCAAAGAAAAAGTACGCTATTAAGACTATAAAAAAGCAGGCTAAGGAAAAAATTCACGATATAAAGATTCAGTATGCGGCAAATCCGGAAAGGCAGCAGGAAAAAGATTCCGAAAAGCAGCACAAAAGAACGCTCAGGATTCAGAGGCGCAACGCACGTCTTGCATACTACGCAAAACAGCCGAGGCCTTTTACCGTTGGAGAGGAAATTTCCAATTCAATAATTCACGGAATTGCGACTGGTCTTAGCATAGCGGCTATAGTGCTGCTTGCGGTTAGGGCATATTTTTATGCTCCGGCTGGAATGGACAGGTCTTCCTGTGTGGCAAGCTTTGTGATTTTTGGTTCCATGCTCTTTATAACATACACAATGTCTACGCTTTACCATGCGCTTACACCTTATGGGGCAAGGAAAGTCTTTTCTATTTTGGACCACGATGCAATTTATCTTATGCTGGCGGGTACATACACACCTTTCTTGCTTCTGGGTACAAAGAGCCATACCGGCATGCTGATTGCCACAATATGGGCGGTTACGGGTGTGCTGATTGCGCTTTATTCCGTATTTGGCTCCAAGCTTAGGACTTTTTCTTTCTTTACATACTTCTTAATAGGATGGATTTTGGTTGCGGCGGTGCTTTGCGGGCAGATAGAGGTTACGCAAAGAAGCCAGAACTTTATGCTCGCGGGTGCGATTGTTTATTCTGTTGGCTGCGGATTCTTTATCCTGCGAAAATTCAAGTGGACGCATTCAATGTTCCACCTGTTTTCGCTTGCGGCAAGCGTGTTGCACTTCTTTAGCGTATACTTTCTTATCTAAATCTTTACCACAGATGAATTTAACAAAGCTGCGTCATTCTTGCTGAAGTAGATGTAGTGGGCGTGTTTTTGGCTTAGTTCTTCCATGAATGTTGCAGGGTCTGCTTCTTCTGGGATTGCAAAGCCAATAACGCTCTTGCAGTCCTTTATGCGGCGGGCGCAGTGCTTGCAGCTGGCGGTAAAGGTGTCTTTTTGGGCAGCAGTAAGGCCAGATTTTCCGGCTTCTGGAACTATGATTGCAAAGCGGTTCTGTTCATCCAGCACTTTTAGATAGTCCCTAAGGTTTGCCAAAAGCTCTTCGTTGTAGCTTGTTTCGTCAAGGCCTATCTCTTCCCAGAAAATGCTAACAAGCAGCGGACTTTTGTTGTCTGCAGGCACTTGTGAAGATGCAGTGAGGTCTTTTGCGCTAAGAAGGCTGCAATTTTCTGTGGAAACGGCAGTACCGTCTATGGCAAAGAGGCTGTTGTCTTTACTTGTAAAAAGCGGTTCAAGTTTCATGGCAAAGATTATACACTTTTGCAGAGAAAAAAAAAGCCCCTGTGATTTCCTGTGATTTCTAACAATTGCTTAAACGGTGGCGCGACTTGACCGCGACATCCGCTTTGAAGCTTTGTTATGTGTTATTTAAAATCCATAATCCAAAGAACAACCGTATATTAGTGTAAACATTTCACTGTCCTCAAATACATATACAGAATAAATTACAATGACAGCTGCTCTGTTTTCGTATGGACTTTTAACATATCCAACAGGAATAACTTTATTACATATTCTGTTTTTTTCATAGCTGATGACTTTTGTTTTATCTCCTTTTACAGCTTCTACATTGAAATCCTTTATTATTTCTAGATCAACAAAAGTTTCTTTGTCATAACCAGTAATATCTATTTTAATTGAAATTTCTTCATTTCTGAATTTTATAGGAAGTTCTTCGTATTGCGGTAGACTAAGCTCTATTTTGTATTCTTCCAGGAAGGCATCAAACACTGATGAATTCTTTTTAATAAAATCTTTTATATTCAGATAATTTTTTGTGTAATTCTTAAATTCCATAAGAACAACAGATTCATCAGTTACAACATCCATAATATGAAAATATAAATCACATCCATGATGGGATTCCAAGGTTTGTTCTTCAATGTAGGCTAACTTTCCATCTTTGGACCATCCTAAAATGTAAAAGTCTACTTCGGTCATATATATTGAGCACACATCATCATTGTATAAACCTAACTCATCTATTTTGCATTTTCCAAGGAATTTATCTGTAATTGATTGTGGCATTTTATAATGACTTAAATTTATATCTGCAATACTTACACCAAATAAGTTAGAAGAAATTATAAGAAAACAAAAAAATGTAACGAACGATTTACTTTTCATACTTTTAACTGACTTATCGCGCCCCAGTGTGGGCGTCCACATAACATATTTTTGCATTACAATTAGCAAAAAATGCAATTGCCTTCCAGAACCATTGGGCAAGAAGCAAATGTATAAGCATAAGAGGCAAAAAAAACTCCCCTGTTGCCAAGGGAGTCTTGCTATAGAAGCGTATAGAATATAATTCTATTCTGTCAAAATCTTAACAACTTCTGCCTTGTCCTGAGTGTTCAGAATCTGGGCACGCTTGTCGGCAGACTTAAACAAGAGGCTTACTTCTGCCAAGAACTGAAGGTGGGGACCAGTCTTGTTTACCGGAGACAAAGTCATGATAAAGATACGGCATGGCTCCTGATCCAAACTGTCAAAATCAACAGCCTTGTCAGAAACACCTATACAGGCAACCAAATCAGATACTGTATCCGTCTTTCCGTGCGGAATTGCAATTCCATGCTTCATGCCTGTGGACATCTTGCGCTCGCGATCCAAAACGCATTCTTTGGCAGCAGCCTTATCTGTTACTTTGCCTGCTTTTACAAGAATCTCCAGCAGTTCATCAATGATTTCTTCTTTAGTAGTTCCCTTCAAGTGGAGCTCTACGGTTTCTGGTGTTAATACAGTTCTTAAGTCCATACTTTCAGTTTAGGATTAGTCGCTCAATTTGTCAAGGAAAAAAAACCAAAACGGTGTAAAAATTTATATAAATATCCCCACAAATTATTGCACTATTTTCCCATATTCTCCTTTTTGTTCTGTTAAATGGTATATTTTTCAGAACATTATGATACAAATCGCGCGTTTTGTAAACAGTTTGCACACTTAGCAAGCGTCTGCAAAGCAATTCAAGGCTTTAGAAAAGAGCTTTTTCGTCTGTGATAAAGTTTCTTTTAAGGAACCCAACCTAACTTTTTCTTTCTTGCCAAAAAATAACAAGCCATGGATGGCGGCTTAGCAACATGCAGAATTGCCTAGCAATTCTGCAATCCCTGAAAAAATCCATGGAGGGCTTTTTTAAGGGCAACCTACGCCGCCATGGAGGGGCCAGCCGCAAGGCTGGTTGCGAAAGCAATGGAGGGCGATATGCCCGGAACCCCGGAACGGCGGTGACGCAAGGCCTGCCCAGTCGAATTAGCCAACAAATAAATTGGTAGAGCCTAAAAAAGCACCGTCCAGAAACTACTTTTCCTTATGCCTTTTATCAAGCTCGTTGTACACGTCCTTCCAGCTAACGCCCTCTTTGTACATAAGGACGCTCACAAAATAAAGCAGGTCTGCGGCTTCCCAAACAACTTCGTCCTTGCCTTCCGCCTCTGTAAGTTCTTCCGCTTCTTCCATAACCTTTTCGCGAACACGCTTGTCGTTAAGGGTTGCGGTATAGCTTCCGGGCTTGGGGTTTGCAAAGCGGTCAGCAATGGTTGCGTAAAGCCTCTCCATGTTGCTCTTTGCATCCGGGTCGGAAGTAAAGCAGGTCCAGCTTCCTGTGTGGCAGGCTCCTCCGTGGGGAATTACCGTTGCAAGAACAGTGTCACGGTCACAGTCTGCACGTAGCTTAACAACCTGCAAGAAGTGTCTGCTTGTTTCTCCCTTTGTCCACAGAGCCTTGCGTGTCCTGCTAAAGAAGGTAAGCTTTCCGTCCTTAAAGGTGCGCTCAAAGGCATCCTTGTTAGCATAGCCCATCATAAGCACTTCGCCAGCCTCGCTCTGGGCAATTACAGGAATCATTCCGTCCGTTTTTTTCCAGTCAAGGCATTCAATAAAGCTGTCCTTTAGCGAAACAACACCAGTGTACAAGGCCATTCCAAGCTGAACGTCACAGCCCATGCGCTCAAGTTCCACAATCTGCTCAAGTGAATTAACACCGCCAGCAGCAACAACTCGGCACTTTACGGCATTGCGGAGCTCTTTTACCATGCCCATGTCCGTACCCTGCATGCAGCCTTCCTTTTCCACGCAGGTAAACAAAAGCTCACTGGCATACTTTTCTGCCTCACGGGCGCCTTCAATAAGCGAAATGTTGGCGGTTTCCGTCCAGCCCTTTACTGCAATCTTACCGTTTATTGCGTCAACAGAAATGATTATGCGCTGCCTGCCGATTGCCTTAACAAGTTCATCAAGAAAAGCAGTGTTAAGAATTGGCTCACCGTCCTTGCGTTTGGCATTCCAAGCTGCAGAACCGATTATTACTTTTTCTGCACCAAGAGAAATAAGCTGGCGTGCCTTTTTAACGTCACGGATTCCGCCGCCCACACGAACGTTTCCACGGCGCAAAAGAGACTTTAAAAGCTCCGTATTTTTTGTATTGCCTTTTTCGTCCGTGTTGCGCAAAGCTGCGTCCAAGTCAATAATTGCAACTTCGCCGTATTTGTTGAATTCATCAATAAGAGCGTCCGAATCATCACGCTGCAAAACCAAATCTTTGCCGTTTTTTAACTGGACAACATGCCCGTCTTTTAAATCAATAGAAGAAATTACCATGGTGCTAATATAGCATTATTTTTGCTAATAGTTAAGACCTTTTTGAATTTTTGATTTTTTTGGACGGTACTTTGTCTACTCTACCATTTATTGTATTCAAAGAACAAGCCGCCGGTTGGGTTTACGGGCTTTTCGGGGTTCCGCGGGGCCCTACCCGCTTCATTGCCGGCATTTAAAAAAGACGAGGGGGCGTAAAAGCACCTTCTTGCCTTAAAAAAAACACTCAAGGTGTGTAAAAAAGACAAGGCCGGCAACTTACGCCCCTACAATCCCGCGTAGGTTTTATTTGCTATTATTCCTCGCCGCGGAGGATTTTTCGCACAAGGATACCGCTCTTTGAAAGGTCTTCTTCCTTCCATTCACCCTTTGCGTTGCGGTCTTTGTTCATCTTGAGCACACCGGAATCTTCGCCTTTGTTGTTGACCGACCAGTTTACCCAGGAAATTTTCTTCTTTGCCATAAAGCGGGTCCATTCAAGGGTTTCCTTTTCAAAAACACCGCCGTCGCCAGAAGCCTGGGTTGTTCCCCACTCGGTTACAAAAACAGGAAGTCCCTGCTTTAAAGCCTTAGAAACAACATTGCGCCCATCCTGACCGGTTGTTCCCGCGTAGAAGTGGTAGGTGTACATTAGGTTCTTTTGCCCGGTGATGGGATTTTTTGCCGCACTAAGAAGGTCGCTGCTCCAGATTGGGGTTCCTACAATAATCAGGTTGTCGCAATATTTTCTGATTACAGGAATAATCCGTTCTGCAAAGGGCTTTATGTTGCCGTCCCAGGTAACGTCTTCTCCGTTTGGTTCGTTGCAGATTTCGTAGATGATGTTGGGGCAGTCCGCGTATGTGCTTGCAATCATGTCAAAAAAATCTGCCGCAGCGTCCACGTTTACAAGCGGATCGTTGTCCGAAAGAATGTGCCAGTCCACAATAACGTAAATGCCAAGCTGCTTAGCCGCTTCGATTGAATCTATAACTTTGGAGACCACGCTCTTGTTGCCAAGGTAGCCGCCACGAGTGTACATTGCAGCACGCCAAATGTCACAGTTCCAGTCGTCGCGCAGCCACTTGATTACGTCGTAGTTTGCAAACTTGCCGTACCAATGCAAACCGTGGGAACTCATTCCGCAAAGCTGCACGGGCTTTCCATCCTGTCCGCAAAGCTGGGTTCCCTGCACGTTAAGCGCACCATAGCGTTCAAGCGGAGTTTTTCCGTCGCCAAAGATTTTTCTTTTGCCGCCGCCACAGGAAGCAAACAAAGTCATAAAAAGCATAAATGCTATTGTCTTAAAAAATATCTTCTTCATACCGCCAATTATAGCATAGAAAATGCAAATTGAAAGGTAAAATTTTGAATTTCGCGCGTAAAAATAGTTCACAAATTTTATTCGAATATTAAAAAAAATTAATTAGTTCATTCAACTCTGACTGCATGAAAGTACCAGTTTGTTTTTACAATTAACAGTTCGTCCTTATTTAACTGAATAATGCTATCTCCGATTATTATTTGATTTTCATATTTAAAATAATCTTCTATATCTAGTGAGTACCTATTAAACTTTTCTTCATTAATGCCAAATTCTTTAAAACTACCGTGCCAATAATGCTTATCATAAAAATAATCGGTAACATTTGCAATATATTTTCTAATATTACTCGAATACTTAAAAATAGTTTCATTTAATTCAAATTCATTTGGACGGTATGCTATTACTTTTCCAATATAAGATTCTGCTTCTTCTTTTGCCATATCCCCAATAACTAAAAAATCTTCACTAACGATAAAGGCTTTGTCTATTTTCCATTTTCCGTAACAATCAGAAAAGTTTAACTCCTGTGCATGTAAAACAATAAGAGAAAAAAATATAAATGCTAAAAAAAGAATATTTTTTTTCATAATCAACTCCTTATTTTTTATAAGAACATTTGGATTTCATCTGTCCGCTCCACCGATAAATACCTATTTTGCGTCAGAATGGCATGTGTTTTTACACTCTGCAAAAACGCCACATGTTGAACGCAGAAAAATACAAATCGCAAATAAAACTTGTCACCGTCATAATATTTCATAAACGACTTTAAAGTTTACAAATAGTAACACATAAAATAATGTAAAAATGAAAATAAAAGCTAACAAAATTTTTTTTTCGTGTTGTTTCTTTCCAAATAAATTACCTATTAATGATAACACAAAAGAAACTAAGCCAATAATTACAACACATTTAGTATTATATTTTATTAAAAAATCCTTGTGCAAAACAATCTGAACAATCAATAAAACATCAAACAAAGAAAAGAAGATAATACCCGGTATCAATCTCGGATTAAAATTATTGTTTTTACTATCCATAATACTTCTCCCAGACTATCATATTTCAGTCATTTGCTTCGCGGAAAACTTAAATAGAAAAAAACTTTGTCAATGTAATCAGGAAAATCATCCTCCAATACTTTGACAATAACTTTTACATGTTCCCCATAAAAACTTTCTGGAAAATAAAAAGTTTCATAATCATCACCATTCAAATAAATTGCATTTTCTCCCAATCTTGCAATAAAAGAAAACTCAGTTTCATCAGATTTTACCAAGCGCACAAGAAAACTGCCCCTATAATTTTGTAGCGGTTGATCTTTATAGTCATACATCATCCCAAATTCAAATCTTCTGTAATTTGTTTTTATTAACTTCTTGCTATTATCTATATCCGCTGGCAGGTCTGCATAAAATACAATTTCATCTTTTATTTCCGTAACTTCTGACATTCCGTATATACAAGTGTTGCTTAATACATTTTCGCGCCATTCCCCCAGGCGTAAAGCTGCCACAAAGCCACAAGGCAAAAGCATAAAGGCAAGCATAAAAATTATTTTATTTTTCATTTATTCCAAATTCCTTAATCAATTAAAAATTCAATTTTTCCGCAAGCCGTTTGCTTACCCTCCAACTTTATTCCGCGTTCATTTAACTTTTTGCTATAATCAGAAAAATGGCCGCGATAACAAAATGGTTCTGGGCTACAAAAAATATAAAAATGCTTCTCTTTTGACTGCCCCATTAAAGTTTTTGAAACACTTCCGCTTGTTTCATCAAATTCAACTTTATAATAGTCATCAAAACCTTCTTTCAGTTCAACATTTAGCTTTATTTCATCAGAAGGATTTATCTCATATAAAAAACCTGACGGATATATTGTCGTGTCATCTTTTACGTCTCCAGAGTCAGGGTTTGTTGAAAAATAAAAGTCCTTTATCATCCGACCATCATCTCTGTAGGCAATTCTGCAAAAGGGATGCTCCATATCAATTGTATTAAAATAGTAAGTGGTCTGGCTGTTGTTTTTTATTACTACATCAAGACTTCCCAAATTACTATCGTGCACGCGCTCTTTATTTATTCGGCATGAATAAAAACTTACCATTAAAATTACAAGCAACAACAGAACCGTTATTTTCTTTTCTTTCATTTATTCCCAATTCCTTTCTGATTCATTTTATATTACAGCATCATCAGAAATCTATATCGCTCTTTAACATTTTTAAAAACCATTTTCTGTAATCCTGGAAATGCAAAGTAACTTGTACATGATATAAATAATATCCTTCAATATCACTATAGAAAAATAAATTTATTTGTTCTATTTCTTCAGATATATAGTGAGACTCCGAAGCAGTTTTTGAACCATACGAAATATTTCCCATATCTTTGTCATAAACAAATCTAAAAATATAGCGATTATAAATATCTATAAAATTCATTGAACCATCTATGTCATCTTTATTTAGATAAATAAACAGCAATAGATCTTATATCTTTTGGAACCGAATCATCTATTTTATATTCACGGATTTTCATTTTATTTGGTTTTAATTCACTTAATAAATTATACATTTCCAAATCAATCTTGTTGGAATTATATAAATCATCGATTGTTAAGGCATTTCCACAACTAATAACAAAAATACAGCTAAATACCATAAAAACCGCATAAAAAAATATTACAATTTGTTTTTTCATCAAAAAACTCCTGTGGCAAAGTATTAGGTCAATATATAAGCCTCTGTCATGGATTTTCCAGTTCCCGTCCTCCCATAAAGGTATAACACACCCCACAAAAAAAGCAATGCCTTGGAAATTTCGCACCCCCTCCACCCACACACACGGAAAAGCAAAAAACGCAGCCCGCCCAAGGCAAAACCGCAGTCCAAAGCAGTAAAAAACACGATAGTACTAGAAAATTTCTTAAAAAAGGTGTATAATTTTTTGAAAAATGAACATTCAACAATTTATGCCGGTAGATATACATGATTTTACTCAGCTGCGGAACAAAAATCTAATTTTTGCGGACAAATCGGAATGTATCTTTAGCCTTGCCCGCCAGGAACAGTTTGTTTTCCTTGCCCGCCCGCCAATGTTCGGCAAATCGCTGCTTGTTTCATTCTTAAAGAACTATTTTGAAGGCCGCCGAGAGCTTTTTCTTGGACTAAAAATAGCCTGCCTTGAAGACGCTGCCAAAAATCCATGGACGGTATACCCGGTTCTTTCCTTTAACTTTACAAAATTCCGTACACCGGCAAACCCAGACGACCCGATTGTTTTTACAGCAGAAGATGAATTCATGGAGCAGCTTAGGGAACAGGGCGAAAGGCTTAATTTTAAGGTTGAAGAGAACAACCCTCACCTTGCGCTAACATCCGCCCTAAAGCAGGTGTGTGCCGAATCCCAAAAACCAGCCGTAATACTTTTTGACGACTTCTTGGCACCGGCATTTTCTTCTGCATCATTTTCCGAGCAATCCAAGGAAAACATTGACTTTCTAAAGTCCATAACGCATACCGTAAAGTCGGCAGGACCAAACCTCCGCTTTGCATTTTTTACGGACAGCGCAAACCTTTCCTACACGGACTCCTTTCTTTACAAAGACATAAGCCTTTCCCCAATGTACAAAGACATCTGCGGCTTTACCCACGCAGACCTTACCCGCTACTTTGCACACGAAATTGCAATGCTGGCCGCAACAACAGCCGTTGCCCCTCAGACCGTCCTTAACCACCTGCTCAACAACTACGGCGGCTACAAATTCTCCCCGGCTTCAAAAAGCACCCTTTACAACCCATACGACCTTGTAAGGCTCTTTGGCGAATACAAATGGAACCACTTCTGGGCAAGTTCAATCTTTAAGAAGTCAGCAACCCCCTTTGTTGCAAAAGACAAGATTTCCCTTGTTAAAAAAATCCCCATGATGGAATTCAGCAGGAGAGACTTCCTCTCTTTCCACGCAGGCAAAACGAATCTTCTTCCATTCCTCTATTCAACAGGAATAATTTCCATAAAAGAATACAACGCTTCGTCTGAAAAATTCAGGCTCGATTTTCCAAATCAAGAGACGCGGGACTTTTTCACGCGGATTGTTTTGTCGGCAAATAAATGAAGATAAAAAGGCTGGGCAAGAAATTTTCATTCAACAACCTCAAGATAAAGCAAAAAATGCTTGCCCTTTACTTTTTCGCCTTCATCCTGCCGCTTGTAACAATAACGATTATCCTTACAAAATGGATTAACAAAACCATTATGGAGAGGCAGTTTGCGCTGGCAAAGACTTCGCTGGAACAGACTTCAAGCCTTCTTACATCCATTCTGACCAACTGTGAGCAGCTTGGCGACACGCTTTTTTCTACCAGGGCTGTTCAAAAGGCACTTGAATACCAGTTCAACTCGGAGCAGGAAGTTTACAAGTACTACACGACGCTTTCCTTCCTTCCAGACTTTTCACGCTCCAACCCGGATGTCCTTAACTTTATCTACTACACGGAAAACCAGACGATTATAGAAAACGCATATTTTACCCGCGTTACCGACGAAATAAAAGGCAAAAGCTGGTACAAGGCTGCCGTTGCTGCTTCCGGACGCCCCATCTGGGTCATAAAAAATTCAGAGACGCTTGACTCGCAAACTCTGGCACTTGTCCGGGCCCTCTTTAACAGAACCACTGGAACCCTTACCGGAGTGCTTGCCCTTCACCTGGACAACAGAAAAATTGAACAGCTGGTCAATGCCCACAAGGATCAGACCATCGTCCTTGTTGACGGCAAAGTTGCATTTTCTTCAAGGCCATTTGCATTCAGGGAAAAGCTTTCTCTAAGCACAGGCCTTAACATTGGCGAATTCAAATCAGACAACATTCTTTGGGGAAAAGACCGCTCACTTACAATGCTTTACGGACTTTACCACGAGTACGGAAATTCCATAACGCTTGCGCAGATAATTCCCCACAAGGATCTTGAGTCCGCAACAAATTTTATTGTCCTGCTATGCGTGCTTCTTATGGCTGGCGGTTCAATACTCTCTCTTTCACTTCTGCAAATCTTTACCCGCTACATGGCAAAACGCGTAAGCTACCTTCAGATGCAGATAAACAGAATCGTCCAGAACAACTTTGAACTGGGGCCACGCCTTTCCGGTTCTGATGAATTTGCAGAAATATACGACGCCCTTATGGCAACGTCCAACAACATAAAGACCCTCATCGACGAAGTATACCGCCACAAAATCCAGAGGGAACAGCTCCTTGCAAGGCAGAACGACATCCGCTTTAAGATGCTTTCCAACCAGATAAACCCCCACTTCCTCTTTAACTCTTTGGAAACAATCAGGATGCAGGCCATAGAAGACGACAACAAAGAGGTTGCAAAGACAATCAAACTGCTTGCAAAAATCCTGCGCCACAACCTCTCCGTCTCCAACAACCCTGTTTCTCTAAAGGCAGAAATTGAGGCGGTAGACAACTACCTTGCCATTCAGCACCTCCGCTTTGCAGACAGGGTAAAATACAGCATAGACATTCACACAGACATAAGCGATGCAGTAATCCTTCCCCTGCTCATACAGCCCCTTGTGGAAAATTCATTCTCCCATGGACTCCAAGACAGAAAAATTGGCGGTTTAATAGAAATCTCCATAGACACCTGCAACGATGGAAAAGTATTCCAAATTTCCATAAAAGACAACGGCTGCGGAATAACAAAGGAAGAACTTGCAAAGCTAAAGTCAAGGCTGGCAACCGGAACTGTAGAAAACTTCAGTTCATCAATCGGAATGGTAAACGTAAACCAAAGAATCAAACTCTTCTACGGACAGGACTACGGCTTGGAAATAGAAAGCGAAATTGAAAAGGGAACTTTGGTAACAATAAAAATCCCTGCTGAATTCAATTCTGACGGAGGCAAAAATGTCTGAACGGCTAATAAAAGTCCTTATTGTTGACGACGAGGCTATTGTCCGCAACGGGCTAAAGAAAATAATCAACTGGGAAAAAATCGGCTGCACAATCTGCGGAGAAGCCTCCAACGGAAAAGAAGCGCTGGACAAGATAAACGAACTCTTTCCTTCCATAGTATTGCTGGACGTAACCATGCCGGTGATGAGCGGAATAGAAGTCCTTGCCGAAGTTCACAACAACCCAAAGAACTATCCCGGCAACCCCCAGTTCATAATCCTTTCCGGCTACAGCGACTTTGACTATGCCCATAAGGCCATCAACTATGGAGCAAAGGGCTACTTGGTAAAACCGGTAGACGAAGACATTCTGGAAGAAAAAATAATAGCCCTTGCAAACGAAGTAAGGCTTGAATCCGAGACCAACACCCTAAGAAGCAAATCCAACAGGGAAAACCTTGCAAAAAAATTCTCGCAGATGTTCCTCTTTGGCGCAGTGGACGATGCCTTTAACCCGGAAGAAGACTCCAACGACACCTTCCGCGTGGCATTCATCTCGCCCGTACTCTGCGGTTGCGAAGGCCAGCTCCAGTCCTTAAAGTTTGCAATAGAACATTCATTCAAGTTCTGCAAATTCATCTACTTCTCCATGGAAGCAGAAATGATTCTTGTGCTAAAAAACGAAGAAGATTTTTCTGTTGAGCACAACTTCAACTCCCTCTGCAAAGCCCTGCAAAAAAAAGGTTCCATCGCCGCAATAGGAAAATCCGGCAAGGGATTGCAGGGTGCGCTGGACAGCTACAACCAGGCAAAAAAGCTCTACTCACGGCTCTTCTTCTTTGAAAACATCCCCTTTATAACAGAAGAAAACATTGACTCAAAGACAATACTTTCGCAAAAGCCAAGCCCAAGCGAAGACGTAAACCTATTCAACTGCATTGGCGACCTTGTAAAGTACATAGAAATATACGACCTGGAAAACATAGGCAAAATAATCCAGGAACAAAAAAACATCCTAAAGACAAGCATGAAAACCGCAGACCAGGTAAAAAAAATCTGCATGGCCTTTATCGTGGAACTCAGCAACCAGATACGCACAAAGCACCCCGAAAAGGAACTCACCGCAGTTTCCGCAATGGACCTTGTAAACCTAATCTATTCGCAGAACTACTTTGACGAAATGATACGCATCGTAAGCGACTACACCAACGGACTTGCAGAAGCCTTCACGTCAAATTCTTCAAACTCCACAATCCTCAAAGTGATTCAATACGTCAAGAGCAACTACAACTCCGACCTCAAACTGGAAATGCTTGGAAACCTCTTCAACTGCAACAGCGCCTACCTGGGCAAAAAATTCCGCGAGTACACAGGCGTTCCCTTCAACACCTACATGGACATCATCCGCATAGAAAAAGCAAAGAACATGATTTCCACCACCGACCTAAAAATTTACGAAATCTCAAAACTCGTGGGCTACAGCAACACCGACTACTTCTACCTAAAATTCAAAAAGCACACCAACATGACCCCAAAAGAATTCAAGGCGTCCCAGGCAAAGACTCAGGAGTAGAAAATAATTCTTTTGCTTTAGGAGGGGTAAGTCTCCCCCTCGCTCCAGCCACGAGTCGTTCCGCAAATGCCGCAAGTGGCAAAAATTTAAAAGCAAACAACCGTCACCCTGAGCTTGTCTCAGGGGCTGTAACGCAACAAAGTACCTGTTTTTAAACCAAGCCACTTCCACCATTTGCTCCACTTTGTCGTGTCTTCCGCTACCCCCTCTGCGGGCTCAAACGCCGCCCGCAACGCCTGCTAATTTCTATACAGATGGTTGCATCTTAAACTGCGAGTTTTCGCAGAAAACTCGGTAGCAAGCGCAGCTTGCGACCAACGCCCCAATATTGGTATGTGTTAGCAATAAAATGCGCGAGTTACGAAGTAACTCGGAGAGCAAGCGCAGCCTGCGACCACCGCCCCCGACTAACGAAGAACCGTCACCTTAACGAAGAACCGTCACCCTGAACTTGATTCAGGGTCTGTCCACCCCCAATCTTCATCTTTCACAGATTCCGGGTCGGCCCCGGAATGACGCATAGTTCCCTGCTCAAATAGTCGTAGGAAGAACGTTCAGTATGTCCAAAGAATTTTCGCTGAAGGCTGCTTCGTAAGACTTGCCCTTGTAGGTAACACAGACGCTTTCTGCATGGCGGCTTGCTGGCACGGCCGTTAAATCCGCAGACTTAAGGTTTCCGTCCTTCCATTCAATGTTCAGCGTAAGGTTGCCCTTTACCCTTACCCCTTCCAAGCGTCCGTTCTTCCATGCAGAAGAAAGTCCGGGCAAGAGTTCTATCTGCAGCACTCCGTCCTTATATTCACTCTGAACAACACCGCTGTTCATTTGGTATAGGCATTTTCCCGCAAAGAACAAGGGGGAAAATTCTTTTTCAAAAACAGCCGGAAATTCCTTTGACTTTTTTTGCTTGGAAACCTTTGCTCCGTCATCAGCTGGCAAAGCAGAAAGAGAGTCACGCAAGGCCTTCCACTTTCCCGCATCAGATTTTTTTTCTTCAAGCTTAAGGTAAGTGCAGCAGCTTATTGCGCAGTCAAAGAGTTTTGCAATAAGATTTTTTTCTTCATCAGAAAGGACAAAATCCCTGCTCAAAAAATCAGCAAAAAATTCACAGGCAGACTTTATTACATAAAAATTCTTGCGCAAAAATTTTGCATCCAGAGTGCGCTCATAGCAATCCCGTATAAAGGTGGCAATTTTTATTCCGCCAAGAGGCACTATGCTTTCCTTCTTGCCGTCTGCCAAAGGTGCGCTGTCTCCCCACAAGTCCGTGCTGTCAAAAGCGGCAAAACCTTCCATGCCAAACATTACGCGGGCTGTCTTTTTTCCGTTCTTGTAGATTCTCTTTAGCAAAGCGGATGGCAACTCCTGCCCCATTGCAAAGTTCAAGGAATCAAGGGAAACCCCTGCCCTTCCCTGCTCAGAATCAAAGCTATTGTTCCAAAGTCCCCAGTAGCCAGGCCCCGGAACTTCATTCTTTTTTAAAGAAGAAACGTGCAGGTAGCGGCACCAGTTCCAGAACAACTCATTTGCAAAAGAAGATTTTTCCATGCTCTTGGACAAAATATCTTCTATAAATACACTGCTTTCTTCCGCAGAATCAAGGGTAAGTTTTTCCTGGTTGAAAAGCTCAGAAAATTCAGAAACATGTTCCTTATATGAATCTGAATATTCGCAGGATGATGCAAAGCAAAGTTTTTTTAGCGCAAAATCAGAAGACCAAGTTGCAAGCGAATTTTGGGAGGAATGGACATTGCCCTTTTTCATGCTGTAGCTGCCCTTGCGCCAGGCACTCTGAACGTCTATGTAGATAACAACTTCATCAGCAGAATCAACGATTAGGTTTGCACCAGAAGTCTTTACCCTTCCGCCTGAACAAACAGCGGTTGCCATAAGCGTAAATGGAATTCCGTGTGTGTCCTGAAGGGCTATTGTATCGTCTGCCAGGGCAATTGCCTTGCTAACAAAATTTCCCCGGTCAAAGTTGGCCCTAAGGTGGATGCTCTTTGGAGTGGAAGCCCCAATGTGAATTATAACTACGTCCTGGGTCTGGCTTACAAAAACATCGCGGTAGTATTCAATGCTGCTGCCCCTTCTTCCTCCGCTAAAAATTGCCGTGCTTGGCAGGGGGCTTTCCGAAGTAAAAGTTGTGTTTGCAACCCCGGTCTCAAAGTCCAGGGAACGCTTGTAGCCGGAACATTCGCTGTAGGGAACTGCACCTTCCGCAAGAAAAAAATCTATGTGGAATTCTCCGGCAGTCTGGTACATTGCGTGGTTCTTTACAATTGGGTTAAAACAGCTGTGAATCAAATCCTGCACTTCTGCATTGCGCCCTTCTTTTACAAAGGCATTTATCTTTTGCAGGGACTTCCGGCAGCTGGGGTTGTTGCGGTCAATAAAGGAGGACGACCAAATAGACTCTTCATTAAGCTGAATTACTTCGTGCGCGGGATTTCCCCAGACCATTGCTCCAAGCCTACCATTTCCTACAGGAAAAGCCTGGTCCCAATTCTGTGCGGGAGATTTACTGCAGATTGTTTTCATTGATATCCTCTGGAACGTTTTCTATAGTTGAATTCATTCTATCATAAAAACAAAAATATTCCCACTAAAAAAAATGCCGGCACGCCCACCCATGACCGCACCGGCTAAAGATAAATATTTGATAAGGAGATTGTTTATTTTAGCATATATAAAGGTATTTGTGAATATAATTCAGATACAAAAATTTAAAAACTTTAGCAAAATCGATATAATTTTTTGTAATATTTAGGAAATGGACTGGCGGTAGCGTTCATACAGAAGGACTCCGGCTGCCACGGACACGTTAAGGCTGTCTATTTTTCCGCAAGTTGGTATGGAAACAACGGAGTCGCATTGTTCGCCCAAGAGACGGCTTATTCCGCTGCCCTCGCTGCCCATCACAAAGCAGGTTCTTTTTGCAAAGGCAATGTCCTGCAAAGGCTCTCCGCCAGCATCAGCCCCGTAAATCCAAAAGCCTGCTTCTTTTAGCTGCTCCGTGGCCCTTACCAGGTTGGAAACAACGGCCGTGTTTACCCATGCGCTTGCACCCGCGCTTGAACGTGCCACAATCTCGTTGTTCTGAACGTCATTCATTCCCCTGCGTTCGGGAAGAATCAGAAGGGAGGCACCAAACTGGTCGCAGGAACGCAATATTGCTCCAACATTGTGGGGGTCTGTTACGCTGTCAAGGATTACGACGGTTGCAGATTCTGGAACGGAAGAAAGCCACTGGTCAAGCTGAACCAAGTTGTTGGCCTTGGCCTTTTCGCCCTGAACGCTAAGCACAATTCCGCGGTGGTCCTGTGCCAATTGCGGAAGGCTCTGAACCATTGCGTCAAGCTCTTCTTCCGAAACCTGGCTGCATGGAATTTGGGCTTCTTTTGCCAGCGAGAGGATTTTCTTAATTCTTGGTCCGGCCTTGCTGTAAAAGAGGGAGGGCTGGCCACCGCTCTTTTCCTGAGCATAGCGGCGAACCCTTTCTTCTACGGCATGAAAGCCTGTGTATATGTTAGACATTAGTTTTTAGAAAATTGCTACGCATTTTTTCCGCCATCGGGAGTTGCTCCCGTCGGTCGCAACATTTTACAAAATTGTTGCTCCAAAAATGCTACGCATTTTTTCCGCAACAATTTTTATATTTCTTTCCGCTACCACATGGGCAGGGTTCGTTTCTGCCGATTTTGCGGCCTTCGCGGACTACTGTTGTTGGGCGGAGGAGGCCTTCGCTGTAGAGCCACTTGCCGTCTATCTTTCTAAAGCCTGCAACTTCGTGGTGAACGTCGCGGATACCCTTCTGTGTGTAAACCGCTTCAAATTCTACTACGCCTTCTGTATCTTCCGCGCCACCTTTTTCTGTGCGAAGAATCTTAAGACCGTGCCATGTACTCTTGTTGCTCCAGTCTTCCGTAGCCTTGCGGTCTATCTCCGCAATCTTTTCACCGCGTTCAACCGTATTAACAATAAAGTCAATGTTATGCACAACGTATGCTGAATAGCGGGCCCTCATCAACTCTTCTGCAGTAGCCGCTTCTTTTGTTCCGTTAAGGAGACCTTCACAACACTCTGAATATTTCTTTCCGCTGCAGCATGGGCAGGGATCAGATGATTTTACTTCTTTTACTTCTGTTTCACTCATAATGCGCCATTTTAGCAAATCAGAGACTTTTCTTCAAGGGAGTTGGCGGCCATCCATTTTTTGTTCGATTAGGGCGGCAAAGTTGAAAAGCAATAAGCTATGGTTTATAATTATAAGTAGATGTTTTTTGAGATTTGAAATCCTAAATATTATAAGCAAGCTGGAGATTATATGAAATACACAATATTTAACATGAAGGGCTTCGAAGAATATACAAGCTGGCTTAAAGAAGACAAATCAAAATATGAAAAAATAAATAACCTTATTACATCAATACAACGAGACGGGCCTCTGAATGGGATAGGCAAACCAGAAGCCCTAAAAGGTAATTACAAAGGAAATTATTCACGACGAATAGATGATAAGAATCGCCTGATTTATCAATATCAGAAAAATGAAAAAACTGGAGACGTGAATACCGTAATAATAGGCTGCAAAGAGCATTACAAAGGCCAAACGCAAAAGGAAAAACTTGTTAGTATGCTTTCTATAACAAACTAAAAAACAAGAGGTAATAGAAGATGGACAAAGATGATATTGTAAAAAAATACAAAGATGAATTAGATAAAAAACTTAACAAGTATGACGAACTATTGGACGAATGGGGTGATTGTTTTTTTTATGAAAAGCATATCGAGGTACGAGAAAAACTACATGAAAGTGCAATGGAATGTATAAATAAAATTCTTTCACCTGAATTAAAAGTTTTTTTACGAAACCTGTGTTCTAACAAATTGGGATACCCTGATGAAGTTATTTTTTATAAGGCTTTTGGTGACGAACCAGAAGTTGGACAATCCGTAACAAAATTAACATTAGAGCAAAAAGGCATTGATGTAAACGAATTTGAAAAAATGATTGATTATTGGGCATGGGAAGGAAACCGTGTTTACAAGCAAACTATTGAAGGCATAGATTATTATTACATTGAATCATTATGCAAACGAACAAATATCATATCTGAAGAAGAAAAGGAACGTTTAAATGTTTCCGTAAAATTAAAAAAGGCCATCATAGACAAAGTATTTCCAGATGGTGATTTTGATGAGTATATTGATTTGGTTGACATACTATTATTAGGAGTACCACCAGAAATTATTAAAGCAAAGAAAGCTAAGGAAGCTGCAAAGGAACTTCTTGATATTATAGAGAAAGAAGGAATAACTGTTGGTCCACATCTCCTTAAATGGGCTAACGAGACGCTTAATTCGTAGGAGTTTGTACGCCCCCCAGTTTAGCATCCGTAGGAATCTAAAAACACAGAATTTGTTTTATTCTCAAAGATTGCCGTGTCTTGCATGGCAATGACCCATTTTTAAACAAACATTCCACCACTACTTAGCAAAACACACCTACTCTTCCGCAAAAAAAAGCCTACCCCCGATTGGAAGGGCGGCGGCAGCCGTTCCGACCGAAGGGAGGAATGGAGGCGAATGCCGGAACCCTGGAAAGCGGGTTAGCAGATAAAAGCTGGTCCAAGAAAAAAAAGAAAAATATTTTTTCATTCCCGTGCATTGGGAATGGGTGTGTTTTATATTGTATAACGTAAGAGAGGGTGTCAACTTTTGCGGGAGATGCACTCTTATATATAGCAGACAGGGAGGTTTATATGGGTATGTACGAGATTGTTCAGAGGCATTTGAAGGGTGTGCTTGGCGAGGTTACGGAGAGCGAGCGCGAGGTTCTTGTTATGCGTTTTGGTCTTGACGGGAATGGCAGCCACACGATGGATGAAGTGGGGGAGCGCTTTAGGCTTTCGCATGAGGAAATCCGCAAGATTGAAGAAAAGGCCCTGGGACTTACAAGTATTGGCAATTTTGAGGTTCTGCAAAAAAACTTAAGGTGCGTACTTGATGCGCTTGAACCGATTGAGCAAGAAGTTCTTGTTATGCGCTTTGGGCTTGACGGAAATGGCTGTCATAAGGCAGGGGATGTGGCAGATGCGCTTGGGCTTACCCGCAAAGAAGTGCGCATTATGGAAGTAAAGGCTCTAAGGCTGCTTAGGGAAAAGCACTAAGGCGTGGCAGTTCGCGCAAGAAAGCAAAGGAGGCAAGGGTATGATAGTAACTGATGTTGATACTGTCATTCTTTTAATCCTGTTGTTTTTAGGCAGTAGTTTTATGGCTTGGTTAATAAGCTGGGCTATTTTTGGCGGGCTCCTAAGAACAGCTAAGGCAAGAGAAGAACTTGAATCTCTTTCAAGCGGAGGCCAGGATGAATAGAGAAGAGCATGTTGTAATCAAGGACAAGACATTCACAGACATAGCAGTTAACGAACTTGCAGATGTTAAGGCGCGGCTTATGATATACCGGTATTATCATCAAAACAAAACAGCTGCTAAGCTTCCTGTGTTCAAGAAGTTTTTGACTTGTTATGAGCAAATGAATGACTATGACAAGTTGCGTGTTGACAGAAAAGCTACAGACTTATTTGCTAATTATATGACAAACCCCTTAGGCTTTATGCCATATAAAACGCTTAAGCGCCGTGCTTTTATCTTGTGGCTTATATTCTTTTGTATATTTTTCTTTGGCTTTGGTGCGCTTTTTGGTGATTATATGCTTATTTATGTAAAGCCAATGTAACAAAAACAGACAAACTGTTAAGGAGGTGCGTATGTACGATGAGCAGACGGTTGTTATTAAGGACAAGTCT
>JAGCWT010000025.1 GCA_017961705.1 Treponema sp. | reverse complement strand
GGTGGTAGGAATAAAGATAAAAACTCCAAAAGAATTTTTGGAAGAAATGGAGGTGTAAAAATGACTACATTAAGTTTAAGACTACCAGATTCTTACCATGCAATGGTAAAAGAAATAACCGCAAAAGAAGAAATTTCAATAAATCAGTTCATTATATCCGCTGTTGCAGAGAAAATTTCTGCTTTGGAAACTCAGAATTATCTGGAAGAAAGAGCTGAAAGAGGTTCCCGAAATAAATTTATGGCAGTTTTATCAAAAGTGCCCGATACAGAACCTGCTGACTACGACAGATAATCACATAACAAGAAGTTCAAAGCCGACACAGGCTCAAGGCCTGTGCGGTTTAACTCATTGGTATGCAGACAGCCCACTGGGGCGAAAACGACTATGGAGAAAATATGGGAGCTATATTTGCATTTGGTTTTGCTTTAATAATAGGTTTCGTCGGTTTGATTCTGCTGGTGGTAGGAATAAAGCTTTGGCAAAAAGTAAAAATTGCATCGGTCATTTCCTTCGTTTTTTCGGGAATCTGTTTTCTTCCAATTCTTTTTTTTGTATTCATAATTTCATTCAGTATAATCGAACAGCATAAAATGAAAAATGATTATATCAAAGAAAATGGAAAACTCTTTGCAGAAATTGTTTATGGAGACAAAAAAACTATTTACAAAGAAGTTGTTGAATCAAGTGATTTGAATGTCGTAAATAAAAATGGCGAAACACCTGTATATATTATGGCCACCAGGGGTATTGATTATTTTCCGATAATAAAAAAGATGGTCGAAAAAGGCGCTGATCCTAATTTTGCCGACGAAAGTGGAAGAATTCCGCTCCATGCCGCTGCATCTAACGGTTCTTCAGATATTGAAATATTAAAATATTTAACCGATAAGGGTTCCGATATCAACAAGCAGGATAAATATGGATATACGCCATTGATGTTATGCGTCGAAAAAAGTAAATACACTGGAAAAGATGCGGTGCAAATTGTAAATTTCTTGATTTCAAAAGGCTGCAATACAAAACTGAAAAACGATAAAAATGAAGACTCAATAGATATAATAATGCGTTTAATGAAAGAGGAAGAAGATTGGTGCAAAGACTACCCCGATTTGGATTATCAAGAGAGTAAAAATTATATAGTTTACAAAAAGCTATTGGAAATTTTAAAAGAAGCCTAACATGCGCTTCAAATAAAATAAAGCATAGGGAGAGAAAAAAAATGAAGGAACTTCCAGAAATATTTTTGAAACGGATGGATGAAAATATAATTGCAGATTGCGGTTTGATTTCTGTATTCGTTTGTTTTAATTGTTGCAGAACACAAAGTGTTATAGTATCATCTTAGTTATAAATTAGGTAAACTTGATTTTTGTGCCGCAAGCTGTTGTGCGGACATCTCTCTGGGCTGCCATGGAGTAAAAAATGATTTACAAGAATGATTCAACAAAAATAAAAATGTTTATAAATAAATACAAAACAAAAATGTTCCTTATTTGCGGTTTTGCAATATTGTTCAATTTTATTTTATTCTATTTAGTTCTTCCAAAGTACAGACCTGACTTTGAAAAAATAAAATATGTATTTCTTATCCTTTTTCCTGCTTTAGCGTGTTATTGTATATTTTTAGTATTGCTATTTTCAAAAAAATTAAAAAAGAATTATGTAGAATATGCTTTTGAAGTTTCTGAAAATAAATTTATTGTTACAGATGATAAAAGTATAAACGAATATGAGTTTAAAGATATAAATAAAATCGAACAGATTGAAGAAAATAAATTTATAATCTATTTTAACAATCACACTAGAATAGTTACGTCAGAATTTCTGGAAAATCAAGAAAGCTTTTATAATGATATTTCAAAAATACATGAGATAAAGAAAAGTTCAAAAAATAAAATAATAAATATTTTATCATGGGTTTTTTGTATTGGCTTTTTTACATCTCGGTTCATTCCTAATATTTGGGTGTACATATTTTTTGCCATTGGTTTTATTATTACTTCAATAATAAACTCGTATCAAATTATATTTAGTAATTCAAAACTTTGGTCAAAGATTTATATTGTACTTTTTGATTTAATATTCGATACACTAATAATTTTGGGTTTATATAAATTATTTAGTAGATTGATTGCCTAGCGTAGGTTAGTGGTCAATAGCGGGTTAGGTTGCGCCACCGTTTAAGTACGTAGTTATTCGGACGCCCACTATTTGTGGTTCGGAGGAAGAAATGAAAAAAATAGTTATTTTTATATTATTATTATTCATTTGCAATTATATTTTTTCTGTAGATTATAAAATAATTAAAAAAACAGAACTTTATGATTTAAATTATTATCCAATTGGTACAATAAATAAAAATGAAATTGTTAAAATAAGCAGCTCAGGGATTAGAAGCAATGAAAGATATAAAGATAGAGTAAAATGTAAATATCTTATAAAAATTACTTATAATGAAAATGATTATTTAGTTGATATTGATTCTTTAATTGCGGTTGAAAACAACGAGTTATTTAAAAATGAATTAACAAGTCATTATCTAAATGAATCAAATAAATTTTGGATTAATAAAGAAATCTTAGAATCTATTATTAAACAAGACCGAAATTTTATTTATAAGAAATATCAAAAGGAGATTGATAAATATGAATTAAATAGAGGAAGCTTAGATTCTGTATGGTATGAAAGTGGTTATTTTTACACATGTCCAGAAATAACTTATGAAAATTTTAACCTGCATTTTTATAATGGTAATATTTATTTTGGAGCACATGTATTAAAAATATCAAATATACAAAACGGTTATATTGTAAAGTTACAAATGGCAGTAAAAGGATGTGAGTTAGAGCCTACAGAGCAATACAGTAAATTACCAGCCGAGGATGAAATATTTGAATTAAAAATTTTATTTGATGGTGATTATATGTATGTATATAATATGGAAGGGGAACTCTTATTCATAAACCTAATAGTAGATAATACCGTAGCAGAAGAATACAAAAATATGATTCAATATAATAATTGTGATCTTTCTAAAATCGTATGGCCTTGTCATGCCGATGGTTCATGTGATTATAATTAAAAATTACATAACAAGAAGTTCAAAGCCAACAAATCGGTTAATCCGGTTTGCGGTACAAGCACTTGTTACGCGGACGCACCACAGGCGTTCGGAGAAGGAAAAATGGAAAAAGTTATTGATTTTTTTGAAAAAAAAGTAAAGTTGATTCTAAGCATTGGTTTTGCAATCTGTTTATTGCATTGCATAATTTGTATTTCAAAAGGAATTGACTATAAAAAAGCTCTTTTGTTTTTCGGAGAAAGTGTCGCTTTGTATTTTATAGCATGGAGCATGACTTTTATTGTCTTAGGATTTCAAAGGATAAATCCATTTTGTTCAAAATCAGCTTTCAATTTTTTTTGTTATTTGACTATAATTATAAGTCTGGTAGGAATTGTATACTGTTTTCTAAATGATACAATTCTTTGCTTAATAAAAGAAAATAATGAAATCGAAGCAATGGCATTTTTAGCAGTACCATTGGGATATATTTATGGAACGATTTACCTTTATAAAAAGAATAACAATTCTGAGCAGAAAAAAGAAAAAGAAGTAGAAACTGCTGAAACAAAGAAAAACAAGAAAATAAAATATGTGATTATTTTTTCTATTGGTTTATTACTTGCCATAAGTGTTTGTATTTTTGTTTTTTCTTCATTATCAAATTGTGAGCCATATAAACATTCAGTTGAAGTTATAGAAAATAATAAAGAGATTATAGAATATTTGGGAGAGGATTATAAAATTTCCAAAATCGTCAGCGGCTCTATTAGCACTAGTGGAAACGGAACAGGGGAAGCCTCTATTTCATATACTATAAAAGGTAAGAATGGAAAATCTCGAGTATATGTCGATGCAGTAAAAGAAAATGGAATTTGGAATTATAGAAAATTAATATTCTATAAAGAAAAAGGAAAAGTAGATTCTATAGATTTACTTTTAATTCAAGAATAATCGCCTAGCATAGGTTTATGCTGACACCCGCACTTGGACGCTTGGAGGAAAAAATGAAAAAAATATTTTTGTTTTTATTTGTATTGTCAAATTGCTTTTTGTTTGCAAAGGAAAGCTTGAGCGGACTATTTATTTTTGAAGCAAGAAAAATTGATGAAATAAATGTGGAAAGAGGCTCGCTTGAACCTTCATTCATAAAAGATAAAAATTATACAAGTTGCTGGATTTTTCATACGGAAAATATAAAAGGAATAGATTCTTTTTTATATTATCCATACTACGATAATAGCACATGTAAAACATTCGAAAGTAAAATAGAAATCAATAATCAAGAGATTTTTTTTAAGGGAAGTTTTGATATTCCATTTACTCATTTTTATACACTTAAATATGAAAATAAGATTTATTTAATTATTACAACACCATTAGGAAAGTATTGCGATCAGACAGCTCGTATCTTTGATATAACAAATCCAGAGAAAATTATTTTCTATCCATCAGAAGGTAAATTCATCGAAAAAGATTTTGGAGAACGATTTGTTGGAATATATCAAAATAAATTATGTTTTTTCTTTTCAAAAAAACGGTTTGAATGGAACGGCCAATATGAACTTGCTCCTTACTATATAGAAGGAGATGCTTTTAAACAGTTATGCGATAAAAATGGTAAGCCATATTTTGTAAATTACAGTTATAAAGATAGGTTTGAACAAGAGTTATTAATCGAGGAAAAAAATGAATATAAAAATAAATAATAAAAAATATGAAAAACTCGATTATGCAAGGCTAAAAGAATTTGTTGATAATTCTATAAGTCAATCAAATTATGATATTTGTCTTGAATCTGATAAATCAAACTGGCTTCAAATATTTAAGGAAAATGGATATGTTTCTATTGCCCATAGGGTTGGAACAAAGGTTTCTAAATACTTTAAATTGAATGATGAAGACAAAATACATGATATAATAAAACAATATTTTTTTGAAGGAAAATTAATTGTTGATCAAAAGCCTGATGAAACTGTTAATATCAAAGATAATTCAATTTTAAGTACGATAGGTTTTATTATTGCTGTATGTTCATTTGTTCTGCTGTTTTTTACCAAAGAAAATACGTTAAATTTTATTTTGTGTTTTTTGTTTTTTGCCATTGGCTTAATGATTTCAACTGTAAAATCTTTAATCAATAAAGAATATGATATAAGAAATTGTGGTTATTTTTTTGGCGGAGTAATTATGTTTTTTGCTTCCTTGTTCATGCTTGTTCGTATTTTGGTGGATAAATAATTGCTTGTCCATCTAATAGAAATTGGATATAATACTGATTTATATACGGCAGGGTAAGATATATTTTAGAAAACTGCTTAGCACCAAAAGGGGAAAGTTATGTTTGGAAACAATAAGGAAATCGTAAAATTTGTAAATAAATGGGCCTCGGAGCCAAAAAAAGATCCAGAAATAGAACAGAAAATTTCTAGTCTTGAAAAGGCTTATGGAGTTTCATTTCCAAAATGCAGGAATGCCAACTGGTTTTATTGGATTCGCATTAGATTGCATGGGAAATATGTTTTGCTTTAAATACGATGAATTAAAAGAAAAAAAAGATGCAAAGGTTTACATATTTGACCATGATTTTTGCGAAATAAGCGAAGAGGCAGATTCATTTAGTAAGTGGATAAAAAAGTTTAATTCAATATAACAAATATTTAATCACTAAACTTTTAATATTTTGTATCCTTTTTATTCTCCTAGTTGTTTGATAGGTAAATAAAATATTTTATACAATATTATTTTATCAATTCTATTTTAGGGGAAGCTATGGACTCTTCAAAAATTCGCTCGGTCACGCTCAGAATCGGCGGGATGACCTGCATAAATTGCCAGACGAAAATAGAAAACCGTCTTTTGCAGCTGGACGGCCTTTTGCACGCTGAGGCAAGCTGGAAAAAAGGCAGTGCGGAAATATGCTTCGATAAAACAAAAATCTCGCTCGAAGAAATTATTTCCGAAATAGAAAAGCTCGAGTACAAGGTTATACGGAAAGGCGGGGAAAGTTTTTCTGCTTTGAATTCACTTTTGTATGCAGGTATTATCGCGCTTCTTTTTTTTGCCCTTCAAAAAACTGGCGTAATGAATCTGCTTGTGCCAGGCTCAATTGCCTCATCTAAAATGAGCTATGCCCTTCTTTTTGTTACAGGCCTTTTGACTTCTGTGCATTGCGTTGCTATGTGCGGCGGAATCAATCTGTCGCAGAGTCTTTCTTTCGTAAGCCTTTCTGAATCTTCATCGCCTTCCAGCAGGAAAATCTATCTTCCGTCTCTTTTGTACAATCTGGGGCGCCTTGCTTCTTACACGCTCGTTGGGCTTGTCCTGGGCTCGGTCGGATTTTTTCTTGGTGGCAGATCTGGCGGAGCTGGCGGGGATGTTTCGATTCCGCTTTCCGTGCAGGGGTGCCTAAAACTGCTTGCTGGCCTCTTTATGCTTTTGACGGGACTTTCGCTTCTTGGAATTTTCCCTTTTCTTAGGAAGGTAACACCGCATCTTCCTTCTTTTCTTACAAAAAAAATAGCCTCGGTTCAATCTAAAAATCTTGGCCCTTTCATCGTGGGATTTTTGAATGGCTTTATGCCATGCGGTCCACTTCAGGCTATGTGGGTGCTTGCGCTTGCCTCTGGAAGTCCTCTTTATGGTGCGCTTTCTATGCTTTTCTTTTGTGCGGGAACGGTACCCTTCATGCTGGGGCTTGGTTCAGTCGTTTCAATTCTAGGAAAAAAATATTCAGGAGTAGTTATGAAAATAGGTGCTGTCCTTATCGTGGTGATGGGGCTTTGTATGGTGTCGCAGGGATTTGCCCTTGGCGGTTGGAATTCGGCTAAAAGTGAATCAAAGAAAAGCGGTTCAGAAATTGTGATTGAAAACGGAAAGCAGATTGTAAAAAGCAAACTGAATCCCTACCGCTACCCGGCAATCACCGTCAAAAAGGGTATTCCCGTTCATTGGGAAATTGAAGCGTCGGAAGAGTCCCTCAACGGATGCAACTACAGGATGATTTTCCGCGACTTTGGATTTCAGTACCAGATGGACTATGGAACGAATGTGATTGAGTTCACGCCGGAAAAATCGGGTACATTCCAGTACACGTGCTGGATGGGAATGGTGCAGGGGTCAGTCACGGTTGAAGAATAATTTTTATGTGATTGGGTCACTGGCATAAGGGCTAAAAAAAAGTTATACTAAACTAACAAGTAAGGAAATTAGCAATGAAGCAATATAATGTTACTGGAATGAGTTGCGCGGCATGTTCTGCGCGGGTCGAAAAGGCGGTCTCAAAGGTTTCTGGCGTTCAGTCCTGCTCGGTCAGCCTGCTTACAAATTCTATGGGTGTTGAAGGTACTGCAAGCGATTCTGAAATCATTGAAGCCGTGGTGAATGCGGGCTATGGTGCAAGCGTAAAGTCTACGGAAAATGGAACAAGAGCTGCTTCAAAAATGGAAAGCGAAGATGCGCTCAAAGACAGGGAAACTCCTCTTCTTATAAAACGGTTGATTTTATCTATTATATTCCTTCTTCCGCTCATGTATGTCTCAATGGGGCACATGATGTGGGGCTGGAAGCTGCCGCCTTTCTTTGACGGAAACCATGTTGCGATGGGACTTGTACAGATGATTTTTGCCGCAATCGTCATGGTTATTAACCAGAAGTTCTTTGTGAGCGGATTCAAATCGCTTCTTCACCGCGCACCTAACATGGACACTCTTGTTGCCCTTGGTTCGGCTTCTGCATTTGCTTATAGCCTCTGGGCGGTTTTTGCGATGACCGGAGCCGTCGTTGCAAATGATGAAGATGCCGTAATGCGCTACATGCACGAGTTTTATTTTGAAACTGCGGCAATGATTCTTACCCTCATCACTGTCGGAAAAACTCTGGAAGCAAAATCAAAGGGACGCACAACCGATGCGCTCAAAGGACTGATGAAGCTTGCACCAAAAACAGCAGTGATTGTTGAAAACGGAATTGAAAAGACTGTAGCAGTTGAAGCGGTAAAAAAAGGCGACGTCTTTGTGGTGCGCCCTGGCGAAAACATTCCTGTTGACGGAATAGTGCTTGAAGGAACAAGCGCAGTGAATGAATCTGCACTTACTGGCGAAAGCATTCCTGTTGATAAAGACAAAGGCGACACAGTAACTTCTGCCACAGTGAACCAGTCGGGATTTTTGAAGTGCGAGGCAACGAGGGTTGGGGAAGACACCACGCTTTCCCAGATTATCCAGATGGTAAGCGATGCGGCGGCAACAAAAGCCCCGATTGCAAAAATTGCAGATAAAGTTTCTGGCATTTTTGTTCCTACTGTCATTTCGATTGCGGCTGTAACTTTCATTGCCTGGCTTCTTTTTGGTGCGGAAGTTGGAACGGCTTTGACACGTGCGGTTGCAGTTCTTGTAATCAGCTGCCCCTGTGCGCTCGGACTTGCTACTCCTGTTGCCATCATGGTCGGAAACGGCAAGGGGGCAAAAAATGGAATTCTCTTTAAGACGGCAGTTTCGCTCGAGGAAGCTGGCAAAATAAACATTGTTGTTCTGGACAAAACCGGCACAATCACGGAAGGCGAACCACGCGTAACAGACATTATTCCTGCTGAATCAAATGAAGAAGAACTTTTGCGCTTTGCCTATGCCCTCGAAAAAAAGAGCGAACATCCTCTTGCAAAGGCAATCGTTCAGATGTGCGAAGAAAAATCCCTTTCTGCAGACGAGGTGACTGACTTTGAAGCATTGCCTGGTAACGGACTTAAAGCAAAAATTAATGGAAAAGAACTTTCCGGCGGAAACCTAAAGTTTATTGAAACAAAAGCATCTGTTTATGATTCAATCCGAACTAAAGCGAACGAGCTTTCTGAATCAGGAAAGACACCGCTTTTCTTTGCGCTGGACGGAAAACTTCTTGGAATTATTGCGGTTGCAGACACAATCAAGGAAGACAGTCCCCGTGCCGTGCGTGAACTTAGGGAAATGGGGCTTCGAGTTGTAATGCTCACGGGCGACAATGAAAAGACTGCGCAGGCAATCGGAAAGCAGGCTGGGGTAGACGAAGTGATTGCAGGCGTTCTTCCCGATGGAAAAGAAAGTGTAATCAGAAAGTATCAGGAAAATGCAGCACAGGAAAAGCAAAAGAAGCTCGTTGCAATGGTTGGTGACGGAATAAACGATGCCCCAGCCCTTACGAGAGCGGACATTGGAATTGCAATTGGAGCCGGAACTGATGTTGCAATTGATGCGGCAGATGTCGTCCTGATGAAAAGCCGCCTTTCTGATGTTCCAGCCAGTATCCGCTTGAGCCGGGCAACACTCAAAAACATACACGAAAACCTCTTCTGGGCCTTCTTTTACAATGTAATCGGGATTCCTCTTGCGGCAGGAGTGTTTACTAAACTTTTTGGCTGGCAGCTGAACCCGATGTTTGGAGCCGCAGCAATGAGCCTTTCGAGTTTCTGCGTAGTCACAAATGCGCTCAGGCTGAACTTGTTCAAAATGCACAAAAATACGGTCAAAAAGCAGGGTAGCGGAACAAAAACAATTTTAATCAACGGAATGATGTGCAGTCATTGTGAGATGCATGTTAAAAAAGCCTTGGAAGCTCTCGATTTTGTAGAAAGCGCTACGGCAAGCCACGAAGCAAAAAACGCAGTTGTTACGCTTAAGACAGGCTCAACTCTTGACGAAGCGGCAGTCAAAAAAGCCGTGGAAGATGCGGGGTATGAGTTTGTGGAAGTAAAGTAAAAAAAAAGGTGAAAGCTGCGTTCTTGCCAATCATCCTAGCCACGATTGGAGGGGCGGCGCAGCCGTTCTCGCGAAGCGGGAATGGAGCGGGTAGGGCCCCGCGGAACCCCGGAAAGCGTGTTAAACTGCCTTCCGCGGCATTTTATCCTACATTTTTATTGCAAACACCCGACTCACCTCCATGGCGCTGCTTGTTTTGCCGGATAAAATGCTGCGGAAGTCTGGCCGGACACGGAGTGCCGGACACAGTAAAAAGAAGAAATGCGCTCCAGAAAGTAAAAATATGTCAAATTTCTTAAATTAATCTATATTAAAAAGATAAAAACCTGTAATTTTTTTAGTTTTTTTTCAGTTTTTTAGAGATATTTGCAATTTTTTATAGACTTATATTTCTTTTAGCCTTATAATTAATTGACAAAAGTGGCAGTGTCTACAAAATTCGAACTTTTGGGAGCTGGACTTAATTTATACTAAAAAACTGGCCTTAAAGTGGCGGTTCTTGAATGACGAAGTAAAAAATATGAAGAGAAGTGATATAGTCAAGGTCGATGAGCAGAAGACCCAGATTGTAAAAAAAGTAAAATTTCCGCTCGGTGTAAAGCTTGCCATTATTATAGGGCTTGTAGTTCTTATTTCGCTGGGCACGGTAACTTTCCTTAACAGCTATTTTTCGGGGCGCGACGTAAGGCGTACTGCGGAAGAGTCGAACCTTTCCGTAAACTCCCGCTGTGCAAAGATGGCAGAAAACGAAATCTTGCGCATGAGGGCTTCCGTATTCCAGCTTTTGGACCTTATGAATTCAACTGGAAATTCTTCCATGGCAATTGCAAGGCAGGCCCAGATTTTCTTCTACGAGCGTAACGGAGATGTTGCTTCCATTAACATTCTTGGCTTGGGCGACATAGAAAACCGCAACGTGAACATTCCAAACGAGCAGTTCTTTATAGAAAACGAGATTGAGTCTTCTCTTATGCAGACCTTCTTCCTGCAGAACTCGGAAACTGTGATGCGCTCTTGTGCCGGAGAGACTGTGGCGGCAAACCCTTCGCCGATTTTTGGGGTTCCTGCAATCACTATTTTCTTTCCATACAAGGAAAACGGTCTTGACCAGGCTTGTGCAATAACATTTTCGCTCGAAGCAATGTCGGAAGTTCTTGGCATAGACACAGTTAATACAACCTTCCTTATAAACGACAGCTCTGACCTTCTTTTTCACCCGGACACCGAGCGTGTTCTCCGCGGAGAGACAATGGAAAGCCATCCGCTTGTTTCTATGATGAAGAGCCAGATTCAGAACGGACAGGAGACAAAGCAGGTTCAGTTTGAAGACGAGGTTCAGGTGGAGGAGGGAAAGCCTGCAAAAAAGCAGAAGTTCCTTGGCGCCTATTCCCGCATAGAGACCGGAGACATTGGGGTTTACACTTCTGTTCCGCTTGACTATGTTCTTGAAGGTGTTGTGGACACCATGTACAAAAACATTTTCCTTACGCTGGTTGTATTCTTCCTTTCCATTATAGTTATCCTTCTGTTTGCACGACTTGCTATTTCCCGCCACCTTAGAAGGCTTACCAACTCTGCAGACGAGATTCAGAACGGAAACTTTGATCCTGCAATCGCATCTAGGCTTAGCATAAAGCGCAATGACGAAATTGGTGTCTTGAACCAGTCCACAATGAACGAAATTGGCTTCTTGAACACATTCTCCAAGTTTACAAACAAGAACGTTGCAAAGGCTATTGCTAGGAACGAGATTGACTTTTCTCCACACCTTAAGGACATTACGATTTTCTTCTCGGACATCCGCGGTTTTACTGCCATAAGCGACGGTTTTAAGCAGAAATTCCAGGAGAACTCTCCAAAAGAAATTATTGGCTTCTTGAATGACTACATGGGACGCATGGTAGAGTGCGTTACCCTTAGCAACGGCAACATAGACAAGTTTGAAGGTGACGCTGTTATGGCGGTTTGGGGAATCCTCCGCGACGAAAACCTGGACTTTGAGCTTCTGCCCGACTCTGACCCCCGCAAGAAGGAGCTGGAGGAAAAGCACAAGCAGCATGTAAGGGAAGACGCAATAAACGCCGTCCGTGGAACCATTGCCATGCGCTATGCCCTTATGAAGTACAACAAAGATGCCGAAGCATTTACAAAGGCACATGAAAACGAGCCTCTTGCAACCTACAAGCCGCACATTAGGATTGGATGCGGTCTTAACACTGGACGCGCAACCTGCGGTATTATGGGTGGCCAGGACAAGATGGAATACACATCCATTGGTGATGCTGTAAACTTTGCTTCACGTACCGAAAGTTCCAACAAGCCTTGTGGAACTGACATTTTGATTACGGAAGATACATATCAGCTTCTGAGGAATGAATACATCAGGAATGAGGACAACAACTTTACGATTCCACAGGAAAACCTTGCCAACGAGATTGTGGTAGAGCGCATTCCCGTTGAATTTGAAGTAAAGGGTAAGGGTGCACAACACTTTTACGGAGTTGTTAACATGCCGGGATTCAGCATAGAGGAATTCTTTAGGCAGGGTAACAAGGATTTTACGGCAGATCCAGATTGTGTGAAGGCCGTTGGACCTACTGGACCCAAGACGTTGAATGAAGTGCGCAACATGCTGGGCATTCCGATTCCTGACTTTGAAAAGGTGAACTTGAATGAAGAAGAAAACAAGATACAGGTCAAGCAGTAGCCTTTTATTGCCCTTTATACTGGCCATTCTTGTTTGTGCCGCTGGGGCAGCCCTCAACTTCTATTTTTTCTACAAAAACGTAAACCGTTCGCTTTCTAAGCTGAACGAGGCTCCTATAGCCACCATTACGTTCAAATACAAGACAGCCGAGCGTAAATTCATGGACCGCATGGTTTGGGACCGCCTAAGGCAGACTTCACCTCTCTACAACGGGGACATTATCCGTACTGAGCATTTGAGTGAAGCCACCATTAACTTTTTTGACGGAAATATAATGGAGCTTGCGGAAGACACCATGGTTCAGGTCTTTGTTAACGAGGAGAACGCTGTTTCTGCCCAGCTTGCACAAGGTTCTGCTTCCGTGGACAGTATGGACTCTGAAAACGGTATGCGTCTTTTTGCAGACGGTTCCGATGTCTTTATAGAAAGCGGCAGTTCTGTTGCTGCAGGAATGGACGGTTTCCAGGTTATACAGGGTAACGCCATAATTACAAGCGACGGACAGGTTGTGAATGTTGCAGGAGGGGATTCCTTTGCGACAAAGAACAGCGGTGAAAATCTGCATGTTATGGTTTCCAGCCCAAGGCCTTCTTCTAAAATCCTCTATTTTACGCCTCAGGAAAGGGACGTTCTCTTTTCATGGAGGATGGCAGGTTCTGTTTCCGAAGCAGAAAACGGCGGAACTTCGCTAAGGCTTCAGGTTTCTTCCGACAGGAATTTTGCCTCTTCTGCCTATGAAGAAAATATAGACTGTTCTTCCATTCCTTCCAACGGGCTTGCCGGTTCTTCCAACGTGAATCTTGATGACGGAATATACTACTGGCGCATTGTGGACTCCAAGGGCAGGGCTTATGTACAGAACCGCTTCCTTCTTGCCCACTCCTACGCACCGGAGCTTCTTTCTCCTTCAGACGGCAATTCATATGCATACCGCACAAAGCTTCCTTCCGTAAGGTTCATTTGGAAGGAATCTGCCTATGCATCTTCATACAGGCTGGAAGTTTCTTCCGACAAGAATTTTTCTAGCCATCAGGTGGACACAAGGACTTCTTTGACTTCTGCCCAGATTGGCAATATTGGTGAGGGTACCTGGTACTGCCGCGTAACTCCTTTCTATTCTGTTAACCGCATAGGCCTTGCCTTCCCCTGCGAAGTAAAGTCCTTTAAGATAGAGCGCTCCGGATTGCTGGAAAGACCAGTTCTTCACGTGCCGCCGGATGGTGCAATCATAGACAACGGTGAGACTGCATCCAAGACAAGCTTTTCTTGGAAGCCAAACCGTGAAGCTTCAAAGTATACGCTTATAATTGCCCGCAACGAAGCTCTTACCCAGGACGCAAAGACTGTAAGCGTAACAAAGAACTTCTATCTTTTGCCAAAGGAAGATGCCCTTAAGGACGGAAAGTGGTACTGGGGCGTTAGGGTTACGGATCAGGAAGGGTCTGAATCCCCAATTTCTGAAGTGCGTTCCTTGTTTGCAATGCAGGGTAAGCGTGACCAGCACGTTGTAGAGCCTGCTGACAACTACGGTATTGCCCAGAACCTTTTGCCGGACATGAACTTTACCTGGAAGCGCAACCTTCCAGACAATTACATAACGGAAGTGCAAATTTCTTCCGACGTGAACTTTAGCACCCTTGCCTTTACGGGAAAGTCTGCAAGCAACGTACTTCAGGTTACAAATCTTGCGCTTGGAAAGTATTACTGGCGCCTCTCTTCTTCTGGTGGCGGAAACACAATGACTACTACACCGCGCATGTTCGAGGTTTTGGACAGCCTGGACGAGTCTGCCATGATAGACCCAAAGAACGGAGGTAAGGCTGTTGCCCGCGAAGGTAAGCCTTATACCGTAAAGTGGGCTCCAGTAGAACATGCCGACTACTACAAGGTGGAAATCTTTAGCCAGGCTACAGGTGAAAGTGTCTTCCGCGACATTGTATATGGCACTCAGCTAGACTTGAACATGTATTCTGGCCCCGGTTTTGTTGACCGCACCAACTACAATGTTGAAATTCAGGCCTTTAGCAATGCAATTCCAGGTATTGTAAGCCGCCGTACAGGCCGCTTGCTTAGGGCTTCATTCTTACTTGCCAAGCTGCATCCGGTTGCTGTTGTTGCTCCGGTAAAGGGCATGGAAATAGACGGTCTTGAAGTTCTTTTGAATCCTCCGGTTGCAAAGTGGGAAAGTGTTGACGAAAACTCATTTGCCCAGCTTGTTGTTACCAGAACGGACGTAAACCCGCCGGTAGAAGTAATGAAGGTTCCGTCTGACGCACAGGTTGCTGCCGGTAACAGGGTTGCCCCGTATTCAGTTAGGCTTGCCCCGGAAGAAGGACTCCACAGCGGAACTTACGAAATTGTTGTCTACGCAGAGACCATGGACGGAATAGATGTTTCCGGTACAGACGAAAAGTACAAGGGACGCTTTACAGTTCTTCCAGTTCCTCCGCTTGACACCCCGGAAGGAATGAAAACCACTCCGGAAGCCTTTGACAGGCAGTACCTTAAGAAAAAGAAGAACAAGCGCGAAATTGAATTCAAGTGGAAGCCGGTAAAAACCGCCAACGACTACAGGTTCTCTATCCGCAATGAAGCCGGTGAGGTTTTGCTGGAAAAGAACCTTGGCAACAGCACTGAATATACGCTCGACTTTATTACCATGGACGACAAGCTCAAGAACGCCTTGCTGCGCGGTCAGTTTACATGGTACATAAAGGCCCTTCGCCGCGTTGACTCAAACAAGGATGGTGTAGTAGACGTTATCTTCCAGGAAAGCCCCGACACGCCTTCCATATTGATAACAGACATTCCTGAGCCAAAAGACCTGAAGATAAATCCTGTGGAGAATACCTATGGCAAGAAAAAGTAGAAAATTTTCCGCAGCAGTCATACTCCTAGCTTTTTCCCTCGGATTTTCCGTCTTTGCCCAGACAGGAAGTGATGCCCAAGAAGCGTCTGCAAAGCAGGATGTAAAAAAAGAAGCAAAGAAGGATTCTTCAAAAAAGAAGAAGTCCAAGAAAAAGGATGATGATTCCACAAAAAAAGCCCGCCCGGAAGATTCATGGCAGATGCTTTCGTGGGTGGAAGACGACCCTGATTCGGTTTTAAAGTATGAAGTTGTAATAGAAGAAGAGGTTGGGGGAGGATACAGGCCGGCCGTAACCTTGCAGACTGAAGACAACACCACAAGAATGCAGATAACTCCGCTTTTGGAGCCAGGCTACTACCGCTTTAAGGTTATAACATACGACCTTATTAGCCGTCCCGCAAAAGTTAGCGAATGGAAGCGCTTCCGTGTATATGCCGCCCACCAGCCAGAAATCCGCGACGTTAGCAGCAGGGTAAGCCACAGTTCCACCATCTACCTGGAAGAGTACAACGACGGTGTCTTTACAATAGAAGGCCACGAACTCTTTATGCCGGACAAGAACAATAAGTCCCTGGAATTTACGGACTACTATCTTGTGCCGGAAGGAAAGGATGTGGAAGACGGCGGAATAGTGCCTGAAATTCTTGAAGGCGGCAAAAAGAACCGCAGCGTAACCCTTAAATTTGATATAAAAGATTTGGACACAGGTGACTATCATGTTGTTGCAAAAGATGCGTCTGGGTTGTATACTGAACTTGGGTCCAAGAATGAACTTTCCGTGCGCTACAAAAAGCCTTTTGACCTTGACGTGAGCGGTGGCTACACCTGCCCAATCGTCTTAAAGGACAATACTTTTAAGGAATTCATGGGAAGCCAGGTTTGGCCTATAAGTGCAGTTGCAAAAGTTACCTTTATGCCCTTTAAGCACAACTGGGGGTATCTTGGCATTGGCGTAACAGGTTCCTACACAAGGATGTTCTATGATGAAGGAAACTACACCGTAGACGGAAACATGATTACCGCTCACGGTCTTTTGGTATACCAGTTCCCCATACGCTTTAGGGTAAAGGGAACCAACCAGAGGAGGCATGCCTTTACCGTTGAACTTCACGGAGGTGCGGGTATTGCATACTTTATGGACTACCAGTACCACTTTCCGCACGGAATTGACACGCCAAAGCTTAACAGTACGGATATAAGCGCAATTGCAGGATTGAGCTTTCAGACTTATGTTACTTCGCGCATTTATATAGAAGCAGGGATAGACGGTTTTATGGCCTTTGTCCCGGACATGAAGGGCATTTACTTGTTGCCACAGGTTTCTGCAGGGTTCCAGTTCTAACGGAGGGGCTTATGAAAAAGCTTTCTGTTTGTGCTTTCTCATTTCTACTCTTTCTTGCTTTCTGTATTATTTTCTCTTGCTCAGGGCTTTCCGGTTCTTTTAACCAGGATGTCCATGAATATTTTGACATGATGACCAATACCGCCGCTATAGAAAAGCACGACATTCCTGTTGCCACCCAGACTGGTTCCGGCGGCAGGCTTTGCATTTCTTCTGCGGACGGGCCTGTAACTGTAAGCTATTACCTTAGAAACCCCAAGCTTTTTAAGTTTACGGATGGCGAAAGCCTTATTAGCAGCAATGCGAGTACTATCCCTTCTGCTAGCGGTATTGTTGTTAAGCAGAATCCTGCAGACAAATCCGTTATTACCGTTAAGTATCCGACTGATTTTTTAAGGGAAATGGACGGCAAGCTGAATACGGAAGGCAATTATTGTTCAATTACCGAAAGCGTAAACATAAAGCATCCCTATTCATTGGAAGACTTTGGAACA
Organism: Treponema sp.; assembly: GCA_017961705.1. Classification (GTDB taxonomy): domain Bacteria; phylum Spirochaetota; class Spirochaetia; order Treponematales; family Treponemataceae; genus Treponema_D. The sequence continues at coordinate 12,876 of JAGCWT010000025.1, read as the reverse complement.
TACAGTTTTCCACTTTACTGCAACAGTACCCCACCGCTTATGCAGGGCGGAGTTTGTCTTGCAGATGCTAACAGCAAAGCTGTTCTTTTTATGCGCCTGCCCAATCAGGACAGTCTTAGGTATATTCATAAAGACCTTGCATATATAAAGATTAACGGAAGCAGTTTTCCCATAAGATCCAGGGATGACAGCGGTAATGCAACTGGCGATGTTGAATTTACTGGAAGCACCGACTTAAAGGCTAGCGGTACAATAACAGTTAACTCGTCTACAGGTAATGTTTCTTACAACTCTGCAACTTATACGCGCTTTGGAACTAGTACTGCTGTGTATTCTGCGGGGAACAACGGCACCGACCTCTTTTACGAAACCAATGAAAACTTGGAGGTGGGAAAGACATACAAGGTTGAGCTGGTGGACAAGATGGGCTTTACGTCTGCAATAGTAATTGATGCTTCCGCAAACCAGATTGGAGAAGTTACATACGAGAACACTGAGGGGCAAATTGTAAATTATGAAGATTCTGAGGGGAATTCTCATATTGGTTCTACTGAGGTTACGACAATCTACGGAGACGAAGGAAAGGCCTACCTTGTGCTTGTTCCCCCTGCTGACGCTCCAGATGCGGTTCTTTCCTACAGAATTTATGAAAGTAGTGGCGGCGTTCCCGGCAATTTTGTTGTTTCCGGAAAAGTAAACGGAAAGAAAAGCATAGCCGTTCCCTGCCCGGAAGTTGCTGGTCAAGCTAAGGAATACACTATAAAGGCTTATGCCCACAAAAACCTCTATGCAGACTCTGCAGAATCCACTTGTACCGTAACAACAAAACCGTCCACATATTTTGGATACGGAGGCCTTGTTTCGGTAGACGACATTATGGTCTGGGTGGACGGAATAAACTCAACTGCATATTCAAGCTCTCCTTTGCAAAAAACAAAGGGAAGTGTGTCCTTGCCGCTTGTTGCAACCTCTGCAAGTGCAAGTGATTCTAGCCAAGACGTAATTACTGAAGGCATTACCTGGAACTGGCGAATCCTTCTTGCAGGAAATCTTTCTAATGCTGTTTCTTCAAGTAGCGGTACTTCTTCTACCGTTAGCTTTAATTCTTCTTCTTGCAATACGGATTACACCTATGTACTTGAAATTAAGGTGATTTACGGTGGCCGCGAAAAAGTCTTCTATTGCAAGATGAAGTTTACAGATTCGTAGGTTCAATTTTAAGTTTTGAAAATACATGTCATTTTCGGGCATGCTGGAATCTTTTTAAGCAGGTTATCTGGTCGTGGTTCGACTGGCTCACCAACCATGGTTCGACTGACTCACCAACCGTGGTTCTACTGCGCCCATCAACAGCTTAGTGATTAATTCTACAAGCCATATATGTAATGGGTTCAATTTCGAGTTCTGAACAGACCTGTCATTGCCGGGCTCGACCCGGCAATCTTTCAAAGCGGATTATCGGGTCAAGCCCGATAATGACACATTTCTTGCTAAAAACTCGACATTTGACCTAATGAATAAAACCCCAGTCTCCAACCACAAATTCCCCACCTATTCACTTTATTCATCTCTTTTGCTATACTTAGCAAACAAAATAGCGGCAGGGATTGGAGGGGCGTAAGTTGCCGTAGGCAATGCAGCCGAAAGGCGGAACCCCGGAAAGCCCGTAAAAAATGGCCTCCCTGCCATTTTTTACTTACGGGTTTTCTTAGAAAACCCGCGGTTCTTTATGCTAACAAATGACGCACCCTCCATGGTGCTGCTTGTGGACAGTGTAAAAAATGGCAGGATGTTTGCAGAAAGGATTTTTCGATTGCAAAGCAACTGCCGCAAGAAGATTAAGAGAAAGACAAAATGGAAAAAAGTTTGGACAAGTCTTGTGTTTTGAATTCCAGGGGAAAAGAGCTTTTAGCCCAAGATGAAAAATCTGAGCGTGTGGCAGCTGCATTTTGCCGCCTCTTTGAGCTTGCCCGCGTTTTGCGTTCAAAAAATGGTTGCCCTTGGGACAGAAAACAGACACCCCGGAGCATGAGGGGCGCTTTGGTGGAAGAAACTTTTGAAGCACTTGACGCAATTACCGAAGGCGATGCAATGCATTCCAAGGAAGAGTTTGGAGACTTGTTTTTTAATGCAACGCTTGTCTGCACTATGTTTGACGAAGAGTGGGAAGCTGGCGGAAAAAAGGACGGTTTTGCTTTTGAGGATGCGCTTGATGCTGTTTGCCAAAAGCTTATCCGTCGCCATCCCCATGTTTTTGAATCTGAACAGGGTGTAAAGGCAGAAAATGTGCCCGGGCTTTGGGACAGCATAAAGGAAAATGTGGAAGGCAGAAAGACTGACTGTGTCTTGGATTCAGTTCCCAAGGAATTTCCGCCGCTTTTAAAGGCCTGCAAGTTCCAGAGAAAGGCTGCAAAGAAGGGCTTTGACTGGCCTGATGCGGATTCTGCCCTTGCAAAGATGAATGAAGAGCTTGGCGAAGTAAAGTCTGCTTCTTTGGAGGAAGAAAGCGGGCATTTGGAAGAGGAGTGCGGGGACCTGCTTTTTGCCGCCGTGAATTATGTTCAGAAGCTTGGCGTGGATCCTGTTCTTGCCTTGGAGCGGGCAAACAAAAAGTTTTACGAGCGCTTTTCTTATGTTCAGCATAAGTGCGAGCAGCTTGAACCTGGCAAGGATATGGCTTCTGTTGGCCTTGAGCAGATGGAGGCTTTCTGGAAGGAATCCAAGCTGGCTGGTAATTAGTGCTTTTGCATGGCTTGAAATTAAATCCAATATAGTTCAATATAGACCAATAATAGGAGAAAGATTGTGAAAAACAAAAAATTGATTGTGTGTACTGCCGTGTTTCTTGTACTTGCGGCAGTGGTGGCCTTTATAGGCGTTAAGTTTTCTGCCCAGAAGCCTCTTACTGATGGTGAATGGACAGGAAGTGCTGCTGGCCGTAACGATCGCGTGGTTATGTCTGTTAGCGTTTCTGGCGGTAAGATTACAGCCATAAAAACTGTGCAGGAAGATGAGACAGACTTTGCAAAGGAAGCTATTACTCAGATTGCAGCGGCTGTTCTTAGCGGAAAGAGTGTGGATTCAGTTGATGCTGTTTCCGGTGCAACTATTACTTCCAACGCAACCAAGCAGGCTATTAAGGAAGCTCTTAACGCATCACGCGGAATTGCTTCTAAGCAGGCAAAGAATGCATTGAAGGATGAAAAGGCAGACATCGTTGTTATTGGTGCAGGCGGTGCTGGTCTTTCTGCCGCTACGGAAGCTGCTTCCAAGGGAAAGAAGGTTATTGTTCTTGAAAAGATGGGCAATGCCGGAGGAAACACTTCTTCTGCTACAGGTGGTCTTAACGCAAGCGAAACTTCTGTTCAGAAAAAGCTTGGCATAGAGGATTCAAACGCCCAGTATATAGAAGATACGATTAAGGGTGGCCACAACCTTAACGATCCTGATCTTGTCCGCAACATGGTTGAACATTCAGCGGAGACTGTTGACTGGCTTATTTCTTTGGGTGCAGACCTTTCTGATGTTGGAAAGATGGCTGGTTCTACAAACAAGCGTACCCACAGGCCACAGGGCGGTGCTGCAATTGGTGCCCACCTTGTTCCAGTTCTTGTTAAGGCTGCTGAAACTGCCGGTGCCCAAATCCGCTACAACAGCAAGGTTACGCAGATTATAAAGGCTGATGACGGTAGCGTTGCCGGTGTAAAGGTTCTTTCTGAAGAAGGTGAATACACTATTACTGCATCAGCTGTTATTGTAGCAAGCGGCGGTTTTGGTGCAAGCCCAGAACTTGTTGTAAAATACAGGCCGGATCTTGCAGGTTTTGGAACTACAAACCACAAGGGTGCAACAGGAGACGCAATCGCTTTGGTTGAACCCTTTGACGCAGACTTTATCCAGATGGATCAGATTCAGACCCATCCGACTGTTGTTCCTTCCAACGGCTTTATGATTACGGAAGCTGTCCGCGGTAACGGTGCAATCATGGTTAACCGCGAAGGAAAGCGCTTTGGAAACGAAATGGCAACACGCGACGTTATGTCCGCAGATATTCTTGCACAGACTGGAAAGACAGCCTACCTTCTTTTTGACCAGGGTGTCCGCGAGTCGCTCAAGGCTATTGAAGGCTATGCAAAGAAGGGGCTTTTGACCGAAGGAGCAAGTCTTGAAGAGCTTGCACAAAAGCTTAACATTCCAGCTGCCGACCTTAAGGCTTCTGTAGACGCATACAATTCTTACCAGGCTTCTGGCAAGGACCCGGATTTTGGCCGCAAGGGTGATGACATGCCACGCGCAATCGCAACTGCACCTTTCTATGCTGTAGAAGTTGGTCCTGCAATCCACCACACAATGGGCGGTATAAAGATTAACACAAAGGCCCAGGTTCTTAACAAGAGCGGTTCTGTTGTAAAGGGTCTTTTTGCAGCAGGAGAAGTTACAGGTGGCGTTCACGGCGGAAACCGTTTGGGTGGCAATGCCGTTGCAGACATCTGTGTCTACGGAAAAATAGCCGCAGACAGCGCCCTTGAATTCTTGGGTAATAAGTAAAATTTTGCAAAGCTAAAGCAAACAAAGTGCCGGACTGGGTTCAAATTACAGAACTCACCTGGCATTTTTTATTTGTGAATACTTACTAAATATATTTACTTCCTGCCCTAATGGGTGTAGATGGTAAGTGCAACAAACAAGAAATGCAATGTAGCAAAGCAATGTGCGGAAGCACTGGAATGGAGGCTGAAAAGGCGGCAAAAAAGCATTTGCGCGGAGCGAGCGAAGCGAGTCAGATACCTTGTATCCGCGCTCGGCTTTTTTGACGCGTTTTCAGCCGGGAATGGAAGTGCTTACGCATTTAAATTAATGATTGTTATGTTTTGTTTAGATTTGCACTTACCGTTTGCAAAAAAAACGCTGCTTACTTGACATTACCCCATTAATCCATTAGTATTACATAAACGGCAAAGAGGTCGTAGGTATTGTTTTTGTGTGGAATTCCCATGCAAAAATTCTATCTACGGCCTTTTCCTTTTTAAATCTCAAAGTCGGCAAAGGGGCTGCATGTACAGTGGAAGAACTGTGCGTGTGGCCTTTTGTTGTTTGGAGCGAAGAAAGATGAAAACACTTTATGAACCAAGTTTCGAGCATGACAACTGCGGCATCGGTGCAGTAGTAAACATTGACGGAAGCAAATCCCACAAAATTGTTGATAATGCGCTAAGCATTGTAGAAAAATTGGAGCATCGCGCTGGTAAGGATGCATCAGGCGAAACAGGAGACGGTGTTGGAATCCTAGTTCAGATTAGCCACGACTTTTTTAGCAAGCAGGCTACGGAACTGGTAGGCAATCTTGGCGAGCGCGAATACGGCATTGGCCAGTTCTTCTTTCCGCAAGATGGCTTGGAGGCAGAAAAGAAGCGCTTTGAAAGTTGCTGTGCAGCAGAAGGACTTAAATTTCTTGGTTGGCGAAAGGTTCCTGTAAATGCCAAAGTCCTTGGAAAAAAAGCCCGTGACTGCATGCCGGAAATTTGGCAGGGCTTTGTTGCAAAACCCGAAACTTGCAAAAGCGGAATAGACTTTGACCGCAGGCTCTATATCGTAAGGCGTAACTTTGAAAAGGGCGCTACAGGTGGCCTTGCGGGTTCCAACGAGACTTCCCCCTCTGTGGGCAAAACCTACGTCTGCTCACTTTCTTCAAGAACAATAGTTTACAAGGGAATGTTCCTTGTCCACGAGCTAAGAACTTTCTACGACGACCTCCAGTCACCAGAATACCAGTCTGCCCTTGCCATTGTGCACTCACGCTTTTCTACAAACACACAGCCAAGCTGGCAGCGCGCACATCCAAACCGCTTCATTGCCCACAACGGAGAAATCAATACAATCCGCGGAAACGTAGACCGTATGCTTGCCCGCGAAGAAACACTCCATTCAGCAAAACTTACTGACGCAGAAATGGAAAAAGTTCTTCCCGCAGTAGACACAAGCGGAAGCGACTCTGCAATGCTGGACAACACTCTGGAATTCCTTATGATGAATGGTGTTCCCCTTCCACTGGCAGTAATGATGTGCATACCGGAACCATGGAAGCACGACGAAAACATGAATGCCCAGAAAAAAGATTTCTACCACTACTGGGCAACCATGATGGAAAGTTGGGACGGACCTGCCGCAATACTCTTTAGCGACGGAGACCTTCTTGGCGCAACCCTTGACCGCAACGGACTTCGCCCAAGCCGCTACTACATTACAAAAGACGGAATGTTAATCCTTAGCAGCGAAGTTGGCGTCTTGGACATACCGGAAGAAAACATAAAAATAAAATCCCGCCTGCAGCCTGGCCGCATACTTCTTGTAGACACTGTCCAGAAAAAAATCATCAGCGACGAAGAATGCAAGGCACAATACGCAAACACCTATCCATACGGTGAATGGTTGGACATGAACCTTGTTCATCTTGCGGACCTTAAAATTCCAAACAAAAAAATTCCTGTGCACACACTGGAAGAGCGCAACATTCTTTACCGCGCATTCGGTTGGAATTACGAAGATGTAAACGAGATGGTTTTGCCAATGGCGCGTAACGGTGTTGAACCCACAGCCAGCATGGGAGTGGACACACCGCTTGCAGTTATGAGTGAAAAGCACCAGAGCCTCTTTAGCTATTTTAAGCAGCTCTTTGCCCAGGTAACAAATCCGCCTATAGACAGCCTCCGCGAAAAAATCGTTACGGACACAACGGTTTATGTTGGCAAGGACGGAAACATTCTTGAACCCAACGCAAAAAACTGCCGCGTGCTGGAAATAAACAACCCAATTCTTACCGGAACGGATTTAATAAAAATTGCAGCACTCAATTCAAATGGGCTTAAGGCAAAAACTCTTTCTATACTCTTCCAAATTGCAGATTCTCTAGGTGGGGAAAGCCTTCCCCTCGCTCCCAAGCCAAGTCGCTCCACGAATCGTTCCTGCGAGCAGGACGATTCTCTCCGCTTTGTTGGCTTGTCCGCTACCCCTTCTAGCGGGGAGACCCCGCAACGCCCCCTGCTGTCTGCTGCACTGGAAAATCTTTTTGAACAGATTGACCAGGCCTATGCAGAAGGATACAACATCATCATCCTTAGCGACCGCGGTGTAGACAAGACCCATGCTGCAATCCCTGCAATCCTTGCGGTAAGCGCAGTTGAGCAGTATCTTATCAGAACAAAAAAACGCACTGCCGTTTCCATAATCCTTGAAAGTGCAGAAGTGCGCGACGTTCATCAGGCTGCAATGTGTCTTGGCTATGGTGCCCGTGCAATCAACCCCTACCTTGCCCACGAAGCCATCGCTGAACTTATTGACCAGAAGATTCTGGACAAGGACTACCACACTGCAATAGACGACTACAACAAGGCTGTCATTAACGGTATTGTAAAGATTGCCGCCAAGATGGGAATCAGCACCATCCAGTCATACCAGTCTGCCCAGATTTTTGAAGCGGTCGGAATTGCAGCTGACGTTATAGAAAAATATTTTACAAACACTGTAAGCCGCGTTGGTGGAATCGGGCTAAAAGAAATAGAAGAAGATGTCCGCTACCATCACGCACAGGGCTTTGACCCGGCAGGCCTTACTGTAAACCAGCATCTTGATTCCGTTGGAAACCACAAGCTTAGAAGGGGACCAACTGCAGAAAGCCACCTTTACAACCCGGAGACAATCGTTGCTTTGCAGCAGGCAACCCGCAACGGAGACTACAACCGCTTTAAGGAATACACAGCACTTGTAGACTCCAATGACCATCCCCATACCTTGCGTGCAATGCTGGAATTTGATTTTGCTTCGGACGGAGGCATTCCCCTGGAAGAAGTTGAAAGCGTGGACGAAATTGTAAAGAGGTTCAAGACGGGTGCAATGTCCTACGGTTCAATTTCGGAAGAAGCCCACAAGTGCATGGCTTTGGCAATGAACCACCTGCATGGAAAATCCAACAGCGGTGAAGGCGGAGAAAAACCAGAGCGCCTTGGAACGGAATACAACAGTGCAATCAAGCAGGTTGCATCTGGCCGCTTTGGCGTAACGGAAGAATACCTTTTGAGTGCCCGCGAGATTCAGATTAAGATGGCACAGGGAGCAAAGCCTGGAGAAGGAGGACACCTTCCTGGCAAAAAAGTTTATCCTTGGATTGCAAAGACACGCTATGCAACTCCGGGTGTAGCCCTCATTTCTCCGCCACCGCACCACGACATTTATTCCATAGAAGATTTGGCCCAGCTTATCTACGACTTAAAGAACGCAAACCGTCAGGCAAGAATCAGCGTAAAGCTTGTTAGCGAAGCTGGCGTTGGCACAATTGCTGCTGGTGTTGCAAAGGCTGGTGCACAGGTAATTTTGATTAGCGGTCACGACGGCGGAACAGGAGCTGCCCCAATAAGTTCCATCCACCATGCGGGTCTTCCTTGGGAGCTTGGTCTTGCAGAAACCCACCAGACCTTGATTCAGAACGGACTTCGCGGCCGCGTTGTTCTGGAAACAGACGGCAAGCTTATGAGCGGACGTGACGTTGTTATTGCCGCCTTGCTAGGCGCAGAGGAATTTGGTTTTGCAACGGCTCCACTTATTTCCATGGGCTGTTCAATGATGCGTGTTTGCCAGCTGGACACATGTCCTTTTGGCGTTGCCACCCAGAACGAAAAACTCCGTGCAAAATTCCCCGGAAAGCCTGAGTATGTAGAAAACTTTATGAAGTTCATCGCACAGGAAATGCGCGAGATTATGGCAAAGCTTGGGGTACGCTCCGTAGAAGAGCTTTGTGGCCGCACCGATTTGCTAAAGTTTAAGGACAAGCAGGGCTTCAAGAGGGCAGGCCTTGTAGACATGAGCCGTGTTCTTGCAAGCTCAGAAGCTAATAAAGAAGAAGCTTGCGGTTGGAAAAAAGACCGTTCACTCTTTAACTTTGAGCTTGAAAAGAGAATCGACCTTACAAAACTTGTCCCCGATTTTGAAAAGAATGGCGATTCAGGTAGCGGAGAAAAAGATTGCATTAGCATCCAGTCAACAGACCGCACGGTTGGAACAGTCCTTGGTAGCGAAATACAGAAGAAGTTTGGCAATAGCCTTAAGGACGACACTTACCGCGTAAACTTTAGGGGTGGTGCTGGACAGAGCTTTGGTGCCTTTATTCCAAAGGGACTTACCCTTAGGCTTGAAGGTGATGCAAACGATGCTTTTGGCAAGGGCCTGAGCGGAGGAAAGCTTGTAATCAAAAAGCCTGCTGCTTTTGAAGGCGATGCAGAAAAGAACATTATCGTAGGAAACGTAGCCCTCTTTGGCGCAACCAGCGGAACTGCTTTTATTAACGGTGTTGCTGGCGAAAGGTTCTGCGTAAGAAACTCTGGTGCCATAGTTGTTGCGGAAGGATGCGGAGACCACGGCCTTGAATACATGACAGGCGGAACGGCAGTAATCCTTGGTGGAACAGGAAAGAACCTCTGCGCAGGAATGAGCGGTGGCGTTGCCTACGTGCTTGATGAAAAGCATGACTTGTACAAGAGGCTTAACCACGAGCTTGTAAAGATGTATGCCCTTGATGACGAGACAACAACACTTCCTTCTTCAACAAGTGATGAAGACAAACTTCATTCCCTGATTGAACAGCACTTTGCAGAAACAGAAAGTGTCCGCGCAAAGACTATTCTTGACAACTGGAACCATTACCGCAAAGCCTTCAAGAAAATCATTCCTAATGACTACCTAAAGATAATGAAGGAAATTGCAGCTCAGGAAAAGAGCGGTTCTGAGCACGAAGAAGCGGTACTTGCAGCGTTTAGAAAGTGCACGGCTTAGGAGGACAAAAATGGCAAAACCAACAGGATTCATGGAATATAAAAGAGTAGAAAATTCAAGCGTTTCCCCTTTGGAGCGCATTGCAAACTTTAAGGAATTTCACCCTAAGCTTGACGAAAATGCCAGGCGCGAACAGGCTGCACGCTGTATGAACTGCGGCGTTCCCATGTGCGGAGCTGCCATAAAGCTAAAGGGTATGGTAACAGGCTGCCCCTTGCACAACTACATACCGGAGTGGAATGATGCCCTCTACAACGGACAGTTTGACATGGCGGCATGGAGGCTTTTAAAAACTTCCAGCTTCCCGGAATTTACAGGACGCGTTTGTCCGGCTCTTTGCGAAAAGGCATGCAACTGCGGAAGCCCCGTTGTTGGAGAAGAAGCTGTTACCGTTCACGACAACGAACTTTTTATTATAGAAAAGGCATTTGCAACAGGTTACATGAAGGCTGAACTTCCCAAGACCCGCAGCGGAAAAAAAGTCGCAGTAATTGGTTCAGGGCCAAGCGGACTTGCCGTTGCAGACTGGCTTAACCGCCGCGGACACAGCGTAACTGTTTTTGAAAGGGAAGACAGGGCTGGCGGGCTTTTGATGTACGGCATTCCAAACATGAAGCTTGAAAAAAATATAATTGAACGCCGCATAAATCTTATGAAGGAAGAGGGCGTTGAATTTGTTTTTAATGCAGATGTTGGGCGTTCTGCTTCTGCAGATCATATTCTTGGTGAATACGATGCGGTTGCCCTTTGCTGCGGTGCAAAAAAAGCAAGGGCTTTGAATGCTACAGGAATAGAAAAGCTTTCTTTGGATGGCAAAGGTGCATCTGGTGGTAAGCCGCTCTTTGAATCGGGACTTGTGTTTGCAGTTGATTTTCTTACCGCTGTTACAAAGTGCGTAATTTCTACAAGCACTGCCTTGGAAAAAATTTCCATGCAGCCTACAAACGGACAGATTGCCCAGATGCTAAAAAAACTCTACGGAATTGAAGTTGAAGGCAAGCACGTTGTTATTGTTGGCGGTGGCGATACAGGAAATGACTGCTGCGGTTCTTCAATCAGATTGGGGGCTGCAAGTGTTACCCAGATAGAGATGATGCCTTGTCCTCCAGTTGAGCGCTCTTCTTCCAACCCCTGGCCTGAGTGGCCCAAGGTTCTTAAGGTGGACTATGGTGCAGAAGAGTCAATTGCAAAATTTGGCAAAGACCCGCGTGTTTACGAAACAACGGTAAAAGAAGTTATTAGCGAAGACGGACACATAAAAGCTGTGCGCACCGTGGAAGTTGAATTCCAGGTAAAAGACGGAAAGAGGCAGCTTGTGGAACGCAGCGGTACGGAAAAAACTCTTCCCTGCGACTTGCTTCTTGTTGCGGCAGGATTCACCGGTTGTGAAGAATATACGGCAAATGCATTTGGAGTTGAACTTGGAGAGCGGGGAACTGTAAAGGCTTTGGAGACGGGTTATGCAACTTCTGTTCCAAAAATCTTTACGGCTGGAGACATGCACCGCGGACAGTCACTTGTTGTGTGGGCTATTGCAGAAGGCCGTGAATGTGCAAAGCAGATAGACGATTACCTTATGGGCAAGGCTCAGTAAAATGACTGATGACAAGTTTCACGATGAATGCGGTGTTGTTGGAATCTTTGGGGCGGAGAATGCAGCAAGGCTTTCTTATTTTGCCCTTACGGCTTTGCAGCACCGCGGACAGGAAAGCGCCGGGATTGCAGTAAGTGATAGCGGTATTGCGTCTTCAGAAGGAGCAAAGATAAGTCTTCATAAAGACATGGGGCTTGTGGGGGATGTTTTTTCTACTGAACACTTGCAGAAGCTTAACGGAAATATTTCCGTTGGCCATGTGCGCTATGCAACTGCTGGTGGACGCACCATTGAAAACGCCCAGCCATTTTTGAATTCCTTTAAGAACGGTTCCATTGCCTTGTGCCATAACGGTCAGCTTGTGAACCATGCACAGCTAAGAACCCAGCTGGAAGACGGAGGCTCTACCTTTTCCAGTTCAAGCGACAGTGAAGTAATCCTTAAGCTCATAGTAAGGAAGTATATAGAAAACGGCGGCAAGCTTGGCAGTCCCAATACCGGAGACAAGTCTGCTGAAGAAAACCGCAAAAGATTCATAGATGCTGTTGTACAGACGGCAGGTCTTATAAAGGGTTCTTTTGCCCTTTGCATTATGACGGAGAATATGCTGATTGGTGTCCGTGACCCTAACGGTATAAGGCCCTTGTGTCTTGGCATTCTTAATCAAGGAGGGGAAAGCCTTCCCCTGGCTCGCACTTCGTTGCTCACCACCCCTTCTAGCGGGGGACACCCCCGCAACACCCCCGAAAAATCCTTTTCCTATATCTTTGCATCTGAAACCTGTGCCATTGATGCGGTTAACGGAAAGTTTTTGCGCGACATTGAGCCTGGAGAAATCGTCGTTGTTACAAAAGAAGGCTTGCGCTCTATAAAATATGCGGAAGAAAAAAAGAGGACATGCATTTTTGAGTACGTTTATTTTGCAAGACCAGATTCTGCAATTGACGGAATTTCTGTTCAGAATGCACGCTACAGGATGGGTGAAGTTTTGGCAAGGGAATCTTCCGTAGAAGCGGACGTTGTGATTGGCGTTCCCGACAGCGGAATTGGAGCGGCACTTGGTTATGCAAAGGCAAGCGGAATTCCTTACGTAACAGGCATCATCAAGAACAAGTACATAGGGCGAACCTTTATTGCTCCGACACAGGCAGAGCGCGAATCAATGGTTTTTGTAAAGCTGAATGCAATTAAAAGCGACCTTGAAGGTAAGCGCGTTATTGTAATAGACGATTCGATTGTGCGCGGAACGACCAGCCGCAGGCTTGTTCAGATTTTGCGAAGGGCTGGTGCAAAGGAAGTTCACTTTAGGGTTTCTTCTCCGCCGGTAAAGTTTCCCTGCTACCTTGGCATTGACACACCAAGCAAGGCAGAACTTATTTCCAGTACGCACGAGCTTGAATCTATCAGCAAGGAAATAGGGGCAGATTCGCTTTCTTTTATTTCTCTTGAAGGAATGCTTG
>JAGCWT010000024.1 GCA_017961705.1 Treponema sp. | reverse complement strand
TTTTTCGGAAGCCTTATTCAGGGAGCCGCATTCCGCAACTCCCAGAATATATTTTATCTGCTGTATTGTCATTCTTTAAAGAGGTCGGTAGAGAGGTACCTAAGGCCTGTATCCGGGAAAACTATTACAATGTTCTTTCCTTCGTATTCAGGACGCTTGGCAAGTTCGGTTGCACCCCAAAGGGCAGCTCCGCTTGAATTGCCTACCAGAATGCCGTCTGTCTTTGCAACTATTCTGGCCGCTTCAAAGGATGGGTTTACAGTAGCAACAAGAACTTCATCGTAAACACCGCTAGTATTGCGGACTGTAATTGGAACACGTTCCTCCGGCACTTCCGTAAAGTTGTGGATTCCTGTTAAGGCTGTTGCATCAATAGCAGGTTCAACTGCAATTACTTTTACATCCTTATTTTTTGCCTTGATATAGTCGCTTATTCCGCGGATTGTTCCACCGGTTCCAACGGCACTTACTACAGCAGCCAAGTCACCGTCCGTCTGCTCCCAAATTTCCACACCAGTCGTGTCGTGGTGGGCTTCTGGATTTTTAGGGTTAATCATCTGGTCAACAAAGAAAATGCTTTCTCCTGCTGCCTGACGGTCGCGGATATGCTGCTTTAAAATATTGGTTGCGGCTACAAAGTCATTGTTTGTAGTTTTTAGCGCTTCCTGAATTTCTGGAACATTGCTGATTCTTGTTACATTTGCTCCAAAAGCCTTCATTATGTCAAAGCGTTCCTGGCTTGTTCCGTCCTGAAGATAAATTGTAACATCATAGCCTTTCATTGCTCCGATTGCACTTACAGCGATTCCTGTGTTGCCGCTTGTGTATTCGATGAGGGTTGTTACTCCAGGCTTGATTTTTCCTTCCTTCTCTGCATCTTCGATAATGCGTAAGACGATGCGGTCCTTAATGCTTCCGATTGGGTTAAAGTATTCAACCTTTGCAAACAGGTGAGCCTTGAGGCCGAGTTTTTTTTCATATCCGCGAAGGTGAACGAGAGGTGTGTTTCCAATTAATTCTGTTAATGATTCATTTATTTTTTTTGCCATACAATATCTCCTGATATTAACTGGGGGCGTTGCGGGGGTACCCCCCGCTAGAAGGGGTAGGACGCAACGAAGTGCGGCCGAGGGGGAGACTTCCCCCCTTGCATTCCCCTATTTTTTTGCCTCTTCCTTTATGAACTTGTCTGCATTCTGCTCGTACCACCACTTTGTGTAGGGAAGCTTTATGCGGGCAGCAAGATTTTTTTCAAAGCTGCGGTTTGTAACGGTGTCGCGGATGAACTTTGCAAAACTCAAAGTTCCCTCGTAACCGAATACCGTGTACTCGTCTGCAACAAAGACTGCGGCATAGCCCTGCTTGATTGCCCAGACAGTTGTTCCCGGATGGCGGCTAAAGTAAACGTCCGGCTTATAGTGGTTGAGTATGTTAAGAACCTCGTAGTTCTGCTGGTCTGCAACCGCAACCTTCATGTCTTTTGGCGAATTCTGAAGGAGGTGTTCAAGGGCCGGTGGAACCTTTCCATTGTCGTACTTGTAGTCGTAGTGCCATGCAAGCGCATATTCAACGGTCATTCCAAATTCCTGGAGTACGCGGGCAATTTCGTAGGTAAAGCCAGGGCCCATACCGATTACGGCACGCAAGCCTTTGAGCTGCTTTGTGATTTCTTCTATCTGGGGCATGTAGATGGCGCGCTGCTTTTCTATATAGGCTTCGACCTCCTTACGCTTTCCGATAGTGTCACCAATTCCACGGAGCCATGTTTCAAAACCGGTTATGCCTGAATGGTTGATTGTATGAACATAGGGAACTCCGTATGATTCCTCGAGGGCATTTCCAAGATAGGTTCCGAGTGTTCCGCAGATACAAACCGTGCACAAGGCTTCGCTAAGGTGGCTCAGTTCTTCTATGGTTGCATTGCAGTAGAGGAACTGGGGCTCTGCATCAAACACTTCGTTGAAGATTTTTGTAATCTGTGGGCGGGCACTTTCGTAGAAGTTCTTGATGTTGATTGTGCGCCTCTTCTGCTTTGGTGGCTGTACGATTCCCTGCAAAACGGCGTGGTCTGAAATGTCAAAGCCACTTGCCCAGATGCGGGACTTGAATCCTTCGCAGTGAACGGGAATTACAGGAATTGGAAGTTCTGCATCCAAGTCGCTTGCAACACCGTCTACGTCTTCTCCTGTAACGCCAGAAACACAGCTTGTGGAAACAAAGATTGCATCCGGTTTGTAGGTTTCGTAGGTGTGGCGGATTATTTTTACCAAATCATTTGTTGCGCCAAAGACGGTGTCTTTTTCGTTCAAGTCTGTGCAGACAAAAACGGAATTTGTTGTCTTGTTTACGCGGGCTGCAATCTGGCCGAACTTTACAGCGTCATTGCTTGCCATTGCGGTACAGCCGGCAGGTGCGTGGTAAACAACTGCAACGTTTCTGATTGCCGCAAGTGCATTAAGCGCGCATCCCGAAAGGCATGAGCTTGACTGGCTAAAGCAGCGCTCGCGGTTACGAAGGCTTCCGTCTTCTGATTTTTTTACAAGCGTCTCCAGGTCTCCAACAAAGCCTGTGATGGAGCCAAGGCGGTTTTCGCGGATTGCGATATTTGCATTCTTAAAGTTAAATGGCATAATGTCTCCTTTCTAAAGCTTTAGCTTGCTCATTGCGGCGGTAAAGATTTGTTCAAGAAGGTGAAGTCCTCCTGAATAGCCTGCTATGTGGTCGTTTATTACAAGCTTTTCCAGCATTGGGTAGCTTACGTTTACAAAGTGGGCACCTATATCCGCAGCAAGTTTCTTTTCCCAGTTGGAGCCAATGATAAGCGGTGTTCCTGCAAAATCAGCGGCCTTAATCTGCTCGTGAATCTCGTGGCCATCCGTCGTAAATTGGACAGGAGTTTTTATTCCGTAGTTAAGGTTGTTCACTTCGTCCGTAATCTTCTGCTGGAAGGATTTAGGCGCATCGTCTGTGATGAAAACCTTTTCCGGGAAGAGTCCCATGTCGTTCACAAGGAATTTTGTTACTGCGATTGAATATTCACTGTCGCTTGCAACTGCAAAACGCTTGCCAAGAATACGGGTTTCCAGCAAAGTGTCTGCAAAGCGTTCTATATAATAGTAGAACTCTGCTTCTTTTTCTGCGATTACCTTTTCGGTAAGTTCTTTATCCGCACCGGTAAATTCCTGTACTGCACGGAGGAACTTGCTTGTTTCCGTAGCACCAATCGGAAGAACCGGATACTGCAAAAGTTTTATGCCAAAACGGCGTTCAAGATACTTTGCGCTTTCAAGACCTGTCCACGGAGACACAAGAATTGTATATTCTGCCTGGGGGATTTTTTTGATGTTGTCTATGCCGCGTCCAAAGCCAAAAATTGTGTTGGGCTTAAGGCCTATTGCAGAAAGAAGGGCTTCTATCTCGCGGAGGTTTCCAAGCCAGTAGGGGTCCTGCTGTGGCGGAGCAACAAAAAGGTTTACAAGTCCCTTCTCCTTTGCAACTTCTCCGTCTGCATTAGAATAGGAAGAAACAACTTCATCCCGCTCCAAGTACTGCTCAAAGATGGACTTAAGAATCCAGTCGTGGCCAATGTAGTTGTTGCCCTTAAAGCCAGGAGTCTTTGCCCAAAGAACAGGTTTCTTTTCACCGGCAAAATTTCCTGCAACCTCTTCAATGTCATCACCAATAATTTCGCTTGTACATCCGGAAAGAACCACAAACAAATCGGCATCAATAACCTTGAGCGCATTTTCTATTGTAGAGCGCAGCTTGCCTGTTCCTCCAAAAACAACTTCCTTTTCGCTAACAGAACTACAGGGAAAGATATTCGGGCTAAAACGTCCGCTTGTTCCATTGTTATCATTCAATTTTGCGGCGCATCCGGGTCCTGAATGCAAGACAGGAATTGCTCCCGTAATTGCATGAACTGTCTGCATTGCTGCAAGAGCGCACTTATAGCGCGGCTGATCCAGTATTTTTGCCATATTTGCCAAGCTCCATAAAACTTAATATTACCTATTGACTTAATAGGTAATTACACTTATACTACAATAAACCTAGTAAGTCAATGGGTAAATATAAAAAAAATACTTTTTTTGCTAAAAGGAAGGAGTTCCAACTATGGAATATGAATTCAACAAAGTAGTAGACCGCCACGGCACGAACTCTATAAAAACAGACCTTGCCGTTCCCCGAGGAAAACCAGAAGACGTTCTTTCTCTTTGGGTTGCCGATATGGATTTTCCAACCGCACCGGAAATTCTTGATGCCATTCATAAAAAGGTAGACCACGGAATATTTGGCTATTCATGCCTGGACGATGACTTTTTTGCGGCCCTAAAAAAATGGATGCAAGAGGAGCATAACTTTTCTCCAGAAAGGCACGACCTTGTAACAACACCCGGAGTTGTCTTTGGCATTGCATGTGCAATAAAGGCTTTTACAAAGGAAGACGAGGCTGTAATCATACAGACACCGGTTTACTACCCTTTCAAGAACATGATAGAGCTTAACAACCGCAAGCTTGTTACATCTTCTCTATACGAAGAAAATGGAAAGTACAAGATAGACTTTGAGGACTTTGAAAAAAAGATAATAGACAACAACGTAAAGCTCTTTATCCTCTGCAACCCCCACAATCCAGTTGGCCGGGTATGGACTAAGGATGAACTGCAGAAGCTTTCCGAGATTTGCCTCCGCAACAATGTGATTGTCTTTGCGGACGAGATTCACAACGACTTTGTGTACGAGCCAAACACCCACACCGTATTCTCAAACCTTTCGCCAGAAGCAG
Source organism: Treponema sp. (assembly GCA_017961705.1). Taxonomy (GTDB): domain Bacteria; phylum Spirochaetota; class Spirochaetia; order Treponematales; family Treponemataceae; genus Treponema_D. Next base: position 6,735 of record JAGCWT010000024.1, on the reverse strand, counting down.
CGGAAAACAGCGTTGTCTCTATGTCGGTAAGCAAAACCTTTAACCTTGCTGGCCTACAGTTTTCCACAAACTTTATCAAAAACCCTGTCTTGCGCAAAAAGTTCCGCGATGAAAAAGACAAGACTGGTTACGACGAGCCAAGCCTGATTGGTCTTACCGCCGCACGCGCTGCATACAAAAGCGGGAAGCCCTGGCTCAATGCGCTAAAAAAACACATAAAGGACAACATAGACTTCCTCCGCAGCTACCTTGCAAAAAACCTGCCCAAGGTAAAGCTTATAGAACCGGAAGGAACATTCCTTTTGTGGCTGGATTTTTCCGCACTGGGACTTTCCGACTCGGAGATTGACGACACAATCGTAAACAAGGCTAAAGTCTGGCTGGACAGGGGAACCATGTTCGGTCCGGAAGGTGAATATTACCAGAGGATAAACGTTGCAACCCCACGCCCTGTGCTTGAGGAAGCACTCAACAGAATAAGAGACGCAATTGGAGAAATGTAAATGTACAAAATTTCAACACGCGGGCAATACGCACTTCTCATAATGGAAGACCTTGCTATGGATGACGGCGGCAAATGCATTCCGCTTAAAACTCTTTCCCACAGGCACAATCTTTCCGTAAAGTACCTTGAACAGATTCTAATTCAGCTGGGAAAAGCAGGGCTTGTTACCGGCTCAAGAGGCATCAGTGGAGGCTACAGGCTAACCAAAAAACCCCAGGACTACACGATAGGCGAGATTCTAAGGGCAATGGAGGGGGAACTTGCACCCCTTTCCACTTACGAAAACAACACTTTCTTTTCCGAAGGGAGCCGACTCTTCTGGAACAACTTTAAGAGCACAATCAACGACTACGTAGATTCAGTGCATCTAAACGACCTTGCAGAAAAAAACCAGGCTTTTGTGGGCTATGATTATTGCATATAATATTGCATCCGATGTTCTTGCAACTAATTTGCAAAAATGATATTATAATCAAAAGAAGTCAAAGGCGACATCGTATCTAGGAGCGGTGTCGCCTTTACTTTTTTCAGAGGATTTTTATGTCAGACAAATCAAAAGGGACCATCGTCGTACTTGGCTCAGGACCAATCCGCATCGGGCAGGGCATCGAATTTGACTACGCATCAGTCCAGTGCGTCCAAGCCCTTAAAAAACTTGGCTACGAAGTTGCAATCATCAACAACAATCCGGAGACTGTATCCACAGACTTTGACACAGCCGACCGCCTCTACTTTGAACCGCTAACGCCGCCAGACGTAATGAATGTGCTGGCCGTAGAAAAACCGCTGGGCGTAGTGGTTGCCTTTGGAGGTGGAACCGCAATAAAGCTTGCCAAATACTTAGACAGCCAGGGTGTAAAAATTCTTGGAACCAGCGCAGATGCCATAGACCTTGCAGAAGACAGGGAGCGCTTTGAAGAACTCTGCGACAGGCTAAACATAAAGCGGCCAAAAGGACTAACAGTTTTTACGGAAGCAGAGGCACTGGAAGCGGCTGCAAGAATCACCTACCCCGTATTGATGCGCCCAAGCTACGTACTTGGCGGCCAGAACATGATCATAGCAAGGGACAATGCGGATGTAAAAGAATACATGAAGATAATCCTCCGCGGAGGAATAAAAAATCCGGTTCTAATCGACAAATATATGGAAGGAAAAGAACTGGAAGTTGACTGCATCTGCGACAGCAAGGACGTTCTTATTCCGGGAATCATGGAACACATTGAACGTACCGGCATCCACTCGGGAGACTCAATTGCTGTTTACCCGGGAGTCTTTTCAGCAGAAATAGAAGAAAAAATCGTACGTCAGTCATGCGACCTGGCACTGGCACTCGGAACAAAAGGGCTTGTAAACATCCAGTACCTAATCTACAAGGATGAACTTTACATTATCGAGGCAAACCCACGCTCTAGCCGCACAGTTCCCTACCTTAGCAAAGTAAGCGGAGTTCCCATGATAGAACTTGCAACCCGCGCAATGCTTGGCGAAAGCATCAGCAGCATGGGCTACGGCACTGGCCTCTACAAAAAGCCTGGCTACTTTGCGGTAAAGGTTCCTGTCTTCAGCTTTGAAAAACTCATGGACGTAGACACCCACCTTGGCCCGGAAATGAAGTCAACAGGGGAAGTGCTTGGAATTGCATCGTCCCGGGAAGAGGCAATCTTTAAGGGAATGAGCGCCGCCGGTTGGAAGATGATACGTCCAAAAATAAAGGAGGGGGAAGTCTCCCCCTGCGGTCGCACTCCGTTGCGCCCTACCCCCTCTGCGGGGGACACCCCCGCAACGCCCCCGCAATCTGCATACGGAGTATTGTTCTCCGTAAGGGAAACAGACCTTCCTGAACTGCCGCCCCTTGCAAAGAAATTCTACGACCTGGGATTTACCCTTTATGCCACAAGCGGAAATGCCTCAACAATAGAAAGAAGCGGAATGAACGTAACACACGTTGCAAAGGTTCACGAAAACTACAGCGAAAACGTCATGACCCTTTTGGAAAGCGGCAAGGTTTGCTACGTAGTTTCTACATCTGCAAAGGGACGAGACCCTGCTGTAGAAAGCGTAAAGCTGCGCCGTCTTGCGGTAGAGAGGGACATAGACTGCCTTACCGCAATAGACACTGCAAACGCACTTGCAGACTGCCTTGCATCCGCTTATACGGAAGAAAACACAAGTCTTGTGGACATCACCAAACTTTGATTCGCGATTTTTATGGGAGAAGAAACAATGTCTAAATTCATATTTGTAACAGGCGGAGTAGTCAGCGGACTTGGAAAGGGAATTACAGCGGCAAGCCTTGGACGCCTTTTAAAGTGCCGGGGACTAAAAATTGCCTCACAAAAGCTTGACCCATACATGAACGTGGATCCGGGTACAATGAGCCCCTTCCAGCACGGAGAAGTATTCGTAACAGACGACGGAGCAGAAACAGACCTGGATCTTGGCCACTACGAGCGCTTTATTGACGAAAACCTTACCAAATACTCCAACCTAACAAGCGGCAGGGTTTACTGGAACGTACTCAACAAGGAACGCCAGGGTGAATACCTTGGGCAGACGGTTCAGATTATTCCCCATGTAACAAACGAGATTAAGGACTTTATCCTAAAGAACGCAGAGGTAAGCGGAGCAGACGTAAGCATAGTGGAAATTGGCGGTACAATTGGAGACATAGAAAGCCAGCCCTTCCTGGAAGCAATACGCCAGCTTGCACTGGAAGTTGGAAGGCGCAACTGTCTTTTTATCCACGTCTGCCTTGTGCCCTACATAAGCGGTTCAGATGAATACAAATCAAAGCCAACACAGCACTCGGTAAAAGAGCTTATGGCTGTAGGAATCCACCCGGACATTATAGTTGCCCGCTGCGACAAAGAGATTCCTTCCGACATACGCAAAAAGATTTCCCTCTTCTGCAACGTTGGGGAAGACTGCGTTATCAACAACACAACCTGCAAAAGCCTTTACGAAGTGCCACTCATGCTGCATGCCCAGAACATGGACGACGTTGTTTGCAGGGACTTGGGCTTGGAAAACAAGGCTGACTACCCTGCCCTTTCCGAATGGTCAAAAATGGTGGAAACAATCCACAAGAGGAGCGGCGACCTACAGATTGCCCTGGTTGGAAAATACGTAAAGCTGCACGACTCCTACCTTAGCATAATCGAATCGCTGAACCATGCAAGCTTTGTAGTTGGAAAGAACGTAAAGATAAAATGGGTAGACTCAGACAGCGTAACAGACGAAACTGCCCCGGAGATTTTTGCAGGCTGCCAGGGAATAATTCTTCCGGGAGGATTCGGCCACCGCGGAATAGAGGGAATGATAAGCGCATGCCGCTTTGCAAGAACCCACAAAATACCATACTTTGGCATTTGCCTTGGAATGCAGATTGCAGTAATAGAATTTGCCCGCAGCGTACTTGGCTATGAAGATGCAAACTCCAGGGAATTTGACGAGCTATGCGAACACACGGTCATAGACTTGATGAAAGACCAGGAGGGTGTAATAAAAGGAGGAACGATGAGGCTTGGAAGCTACCCCTGCCTTGTTTCTGCCGGTACAATACTGGAAAAGGCTTATAAGGATGCCCGGATCAAGTCCGAGCATGACAATAGTGGCAAGTCCGAGCAAGACAGCACAGTGTCATTGTCGGGCGTGACCCGGCAACCTTCAGAAAGCCTTGTCATCAATGAGCGCCACCGCCACCGCTACGAATTCAACAACGACTACCGCGAGCAGATGAAGAGCGCAGGCCTAACAATCAGCGGAACAAGCCCGGACGGAAACCTTGTAGAAGCTGTAGAAATACAAGGCCAGTTCCACGTGGGTGTTCAGTTTCACCCGGAATTCAAGAGCCGCCCCAACAATGCAGGCCCCCTCTTCGTAGAATTCTTGAAAGCCAGCCTGCAGTAAGCTATAATGTAAATAAGAAAAGAGGTTTTTATGTACACAGTAGAAGAAGTTTTGGAATATGTTCAGGAAGAAGACGTAAAGTTTGTAAGGCTTGCATTTTTTGACTTGCGCGGAGTTCAGAAAAATATTTCCATCATGGCGGGACAGCTAAAGAGCGCATTCGAAAACGGCGTTAGCTTTGACGCTTCTGCAATCTACGGCTTTGAGACACCGGAAAAATCCGACCTCTTCCTGCACCCGGATCCAACAACAGTTGCAAGTCTTCCGTGGAGGCCAAACACAGGCAAAGTAGTAAGAATGTTCTGCACAATCTCCTACCCGGACGGAAGCCCCTACAAAAAGGACTGCCGAAAGATTCTTTCAAACGCAGTAAAAAAAGCCCGCGAAGAATTCGGTGTGGAATTCAGCTTTGGAACAGAAATAGAATTCTACCTCTTTAAGCTGGACGAAAATGGGGAGCCAACAAAGATTCCATTTGACAGGGCAGGCTACATGGACATTGCCCCAGAAGACAAGGGAGAAAACATCCGCCGCGAAATATGCTTTACCCTTGAACAGATGGGCATACAGCCGGAAGCAAGCCACCACGAGGAAGGCCCCGGCCAGAACGAAATTGACTTCCACCACGCAGATGCACTCACCGCAGCAGACAACGCCACAACCTTCAAATGGATTGTACGCACAAGAGCCGCAAGCGCAGGACTCTATGCAGACTTCTCACCCAAACCCCTTGCAGACCAAGCAGGAAGCGGCTTCCACATAAACATATCATGCATGGACGCTTCCAAAAAACGCAGCATGCTGGCAGGAATCCTAAAGCACGCAAAAGAACTCACCTACTACATGAACTGCACGGAAAACTCCTACGACAGACTTGGTTCATGCAAGGCTCCAGTCCACATTGCATGGGGCTACGAAAACCGCTCAACATTCATCCGTGTTCCCGCAACCAGACATGACGACGCAAGCCGCATAGAAATCCGCACCCCGGACAGCGAATGCAACCCCTACCTTGTCTTTACCCTCCTTATCCACGCAGCGCTTGACGGAATCAAAAACAAGCTTGAACCGCCGGAACCTGTAGAAAAAAACCTGTTTGAAAAAGCAGCACATGGAGACATGGAAACCTTACCAGACACACTTGATTCATCCAGAGAAATTGCAGAAAGCAGCCTGTTCGTAAAGGAAGCCCTTGGATTTTAAAAGATGACAGAAGATACCCATAGCGTTTTAGTCGTTACAAAGGATTCAAAAATTTCTCAGGCCACAGGCATCATGCTTATGCCCCCGCTTTTCGAAACGGAAGTGCTGTCAGATTTTAACGAAGCCCGCCGCCGTATTTCCGAAAGGAGATACAACATCATACTTGCAGATTATGCAGAAGGCAAGGGAGAAGATTTTGCAGTAGACGCATCGGAAAGCCTAAGCACAATCCTGCTTCTTACCCCCACCGCTTTATTTGAAGAGGTAAGCTACCGTGTGGAAGGCTACGGAATCATCACACTCTCAAACCCATTTGACCAGTTCTATTTTTACAACATGATAAAGGCCGCAATTGCAGTCCAGTACAAGGTACAGGTTCTTTCCAGCCAGACAACAAAGCTAAAGGTAAAGATGGAAGAGATAAAGCTTGTCAACCGGGCAAAGATGCTTCTTATGCAGAACATGAGCATGGCAGAAGCAGAAGCCCACCGCTTCATAGAAAAAGAAGCCATGGACACTGGCCAGAAAAAGATAGCCATTGCAGAAAGCATAATCAAGAGATACGGGTAACAAACCCTGGGTGATAAACCCTGGGTGATAAATCTGGTTAAATAAAAACACCCCGCAAGAATTACGGGGTATGCAAAGCGTCTGAACAATCAAACAGGATATTCGCCGTTAAAGCAGCCGTTGCAGAAAGAGTCCGCGCCAAGAGCTTCAAGCATTCCTTCAAGAGAAATAAAAGAAAGCGAATCTGCCCCTATTTCCTTGCGGATAGATTCAAGTTCGTGCGTACTGGAAATAAGTTCTGCCTTGCTTGGTGTGTCAATGCCAAGGTAGCAGGGAAACTTTACCGGCGGAGAAGAAACCCTAAAGTGAACTTCCCTTGCACCGGCCCTGCGCAAAATCTGAACAAGTCTGCGGCTGGTTGTTCCGCGCACAATAGAATCATCTATTACAATAACGCGTTTACCTTCAAGGTCGCTTTTGATTGCATTCAGTTTTACAAAAACCATGGACTCGCGCTCAGCCTGAGTTGGTGCAATAAAAGTTCGTCCTATGTATTTGTTCTTGATAATTCCTGTTACGTAAGGAATTCCGCTTGCCTTAGCATA
>JAGCWT010000023.1 GCA_017961705.1 Treponema sp. | reverse complement strand
CGGAATTACATCCGGGACCAAGAAGAAGAAGACCGCAGACAAGATGGGCAACAATAGTTAAGCCTGTGGCCGTAGGCTAGGCTAACCGCTTTGAGCGGTTCACATTTCAAGCCACCACCTCTGGTGGTGGTAGATGACTTCAATCTACCGTCATATTCTTCGCAATTCAATTTACATTTATGCAATTGAAAATAATCTAAAAGTTCCGATAGGCGATGACGGCAATCTTCCGGATGATTATACGGAGGAACAAGATGATACTAATCTTTTTGAAATTATAGATACGCGTATTGAAAAAGAACATCCACATATTTCATTCCCATTGGATTTGGATTCATATTTGAAAGTTGCAGAAAGCTATTATCCTAACATAAAGAAAAGTATTTCTTGGCTACCGTCTGAATATTTTGTGAAAGGATTTAAAACCGCACTCAAAAAAGACTGTATGACACTTTTGGAGATGCTTTCAATTTGTGGTACATGGCAAGCAGAAAATGACAGGAAACTTGATTCTTTGCAAAATCTGATTACAAAGACACATAAGAATGAAAAAATCCTTGTGTTTACCCAGTTTTCCGATACGGCCCAATATATTGCCGAGCAGCTTAAAATACGAGGAATTGAAAAAATTGCCTGCGTAACAGGTGACACCGAAAACGCTACCGTTCTAGTAAACAGATTTAGTCCAGAAAGCAATGGTGAATCAGTTAGGGCAGAAGACGAAATCAATGTTATGATAGCTACAGATGTGCTTTCTGAAGGTCAGAACCTGCAGGATAGCCATATCGTTGTCAACTATGATTTGCCATGGGCAATTATCCGTCTTATCCAGAGAGCCGGGCGTGTTGACCGTATAGGGCAGAAGTCAGACACAATCCAATGCTATTCATTTTTCCCGGCTGAAGGAATAGACAAAATCATTAATCTGAGGAAGAGGCTGAATGACCGTATTAACGAAAATGCAAAAGTCGTCGGCAGTGATGAAATATTTTTTGAAGGTAACGAAAAGAACATAAAAGATTTATATAACGAAAAAAATGGTGTTCTTGATGACGAAGAGGATGGTGATGTTGACTTGGCAAGTCAGGCATATCAGATTTGGACGAATGCAATCAAGGGGGACAAGAACCTAGAAAGAATTATTCCTGCATTGAGTAATGTGATTTATTCGTCCAAAGGGAATCCGTTCAATAAAAAAGATGAGGGTGTTATTACATACGCAAAGACAAAAGACGGAAACGATATGCTTACGTGGATGCGAAAGGACGGTTCTGTTGTAACACAGTCACAGAAAGTAATTCTTGATTCAATGGCTTGCGAAATGAGCGAACCAACTGTAACAAATCTTGAAAATCATCACAAAATTGTAGAGTCTTCCGTAAAACTCATAAAAGATTCTGGCTTTAAGTCTAGTGGAATCTTGGGAAGCCGTTTTGGTACAAAATATCAACTCTATACAAAATTATACAATTATTGGAAAGAGAACGAAGGAACTCTTTTTATTCCCGAGAATTTAAAGAGTGCGATAGATGATATTTATAATTACACACTCAAGGAAAAGGCAAAGGATACGCTTTCTCTTCTTTTGCGCCGGGATGCAAGCATAGACTCAATTATAGATTTGGTAATGGAATACAAAGACAGTGATGAACTTGTTATTAAAAAAGATGACGAGCTTTCTAACCGCACGCCACAAATAATCTGTTCAATGGGAATAGTAAACTGCAAGAAAGAGGAGCTTTGAAATGCCAGCCAATATGAATTTTTCGCAGCTTGAATCTTCAATCAATAATCTCAATGAGGTCTTTGAAGATAATACTGCAAAGGCAATAAATAGAAATATCACGGCTCGAAACTGGCTTATTGGTTTTTATATTGTGACCTATGAGCAGAATGGCAAAGATAGGGCCAATTACGGCGAAAAAACACTTCTGAAACTTGCAGAGAAACTAAATAGAAAATCTTTGTCGTGTAGAAATTTACGGCTTTACCGCCAGTTTTTTCTGGAGTTCCGGGTACTTGAATCTCCAATTTTTGATTATATCTTGAATGAATTTCGCTCGGATGAAAAACTGATTCCAGTCATAAAACGAGATTTAATTGGAGATAACAGAGATGCTGTAAAAATGGCAATCGCTGATTGCCAAAATCAACCCCAAATTGGACAGCCAGTGATTGCCAAATTGCCCGATGAGTTGCAATTGCCGCCTGAACGACTTTTTAAATGCCTTTCTTTTACACATTTTTCGTTAATAATGAGTGTGGAAAGTCCTCTTGCCCGTGTTTTTTATGAACTTGAAACCATAAAAGGCACTTGGTCTGTGCGTGAACTTAAGCGCCAGATTCATACAAATTACTTTGAACGGAGTGCAATCAGCAAAAATCCAGCGAAAATGAGCAAGTATGTGCAGAACGGATCTGAAAAAATGAATTTGGCTGAACTTGTAAAAACACCGTATGTGTATGAGTTTTTGGGGCTTAAAGATAGCGAAGTTGTGGAAGAGTCAGATTTGGAGCAGGCTCTTATAAATCATCTTGAGGAATTTATTCTTGAATTAGGCAACGGATTTTGTTTTGAAACCCGGCAGAAGAGAATACTTGTTGATGACGATTATTTTTCCTGCGATTTGGTGTTTTATCACCGCATTTTAAAATGCCATGTTCTAATTGATTTAAAGGCAAAGAAAATAAAATATGACGACATTGCACAGATGAATCTATATCTTTCTTATTACAGGCATAATATCATGCAGGACGATGACAATCCGCCTGTTGGCATTTTGATGTGTACCGAAGTCGGAAAAGAACTTGTAAAATATACCACGGATGGAATTGATGAGAACCTTTTTATCCAAAAATACTTGTTGAATTTACCGTCAGAAGAAAAACTTACAGACTGGCTGAAATCCGAAATAAAAAAGGAACGGGGCGAAGCAAAATGAAAAGACAGGAATTTGATAACTACATAAAAGACGCAGATTTTTCAGAGCTTTTTAATCAGCTTGGATGGAACAACTCTGACCAAATATCTCCTGTTCTTGTGGACGTTGATGATGAACGCTTTAAATTGGAATGTGTCGCTCAAAGAAACGGTTTTAAAGTCTATGCCTGTAATGTTTCTGCAATTCCGATAATGACCGTAATAAAATCAATTGACAAAAGACTTCGCAAAAGCAGCAACGATTACATTCTGATTTTTATTGCGGAACAAATGCATCATGAATGGATTGTTCCTGTAAAGACTGTCGATAAACGAGTGCTTGTTCCCATTGAATATACAACGGCTGCACAGCTAGATTTTCTTTACAGCAAGCATACCGATTTATCTTTTGATATTGAAGAAGAAACCACGATTCTTGATGTAACAAAAAGAGTTAATGCCGCTTTTGAATTGAACAGTGAGAAAGTCACGAAAGATTTTTATGCAGGCTTCAAGAAGCAGCACAACAGCTTTGCAGATTTTATAAGCGGCATTTCTGTGGAGAGCGACAAGCAGTGGTATGTAAGCGTAATGCTTAACCGCCTTATGTTCTGCTATTTTATTCAAAAAAAGAATTTCTTGGATTTTAATCCTAATTATCTTCGTGAAAAACTGGAGCAATGCAAAAAGGAGCAGGGCAAAGATAAGTTCTTTAAGAGCTTTTATAAATCATTTTTGATACAGCTTTTTCAGGGCGGTTTAAATTCTCCTAATCATGACGACGCAGAGTTTAAAGCAAGATTCGGACGTATTCCATACTTGAACGGCGGTATGTTTGACCAGCATCAGATAGAAAAACAATATGCCGACATAGACATTGCAGACGAAGCCTTTGAAAACCTCTTTGACTTCTTTGACAAGTACAAGTGGCACTTGGACACTCGCATTGAGGCAAGCGGAAAGGATATAAACCCCGATGTTTTGGGCTATATCTTTGAGCAGTACATCAATGACCGCGCGCAGATGGGGGCATATTACACAAAAGAAGATATTACGAATTACATTGGCAAAAACTGTATTCTGCCTTTTTTAATTACAGACACAACAAAACGCTTTGGAAAAGATGTTGCTTTCATTTGGAATTTTCTAAAAAAATCCGGCGACCGATACATCTATGATTCAGTCAAAAAAGGAGTTGGGCTTACCTTGCCGGATAATATTGCTGTCGGCGTTGATACAGAAAAGCCGAATCTTTTGGAAAGAAGAAAAGACTGGAACACTCCAACTCCAAATGAATACGGCTTGCCAACAGAAATTTGGCGTGAGACAGTAGAGCGAAGAATCCGCTATGGAGAACTGAAACACAAAATAGAAAATGGTGAAATCTCAAACATAAACGATTTTATCACATATAACTTAGACATCACGAGTTTTGTGCAGGATTTTCTTTCTCAAACTGATGACATTGATTTTGTACGCTGCTTTTATGAATCTCTTCGCAATGTGAGCATACTAGACCCGACTTGCGGAAGCGGTGCATTCTTGTTTGTCGCATTGAACATTCTGGAGCCTTTGTACGAAACTTGTGTTGACAGATTAGACAGCGTAAGAGAAGAAATAAAAGACAAATACCGCTCGAACATCCAGTATTTTATTTATAAAAACATAATTCTCCGCAATCTTTATGGTGTTGATATAATGGCAGAGGCAACCGAAATTGCAAAACTCCGTCTGTTCTTAAAAATGGTTGCCGTAGTTGAAGCTGACAGAAAACTTTCTAATCTTGGACTTGACCCGCTTCCCGATATTGACTTCAACATCAGGAGTGGGAACACGCTTGTGGGCTATGCTACAAAAGATGATGTTCTAAAAAGTTTTTCTGACATGTTTGAAAAAGCTGAGTGGGAAGCAAAGATACAAAAGAAAGTGGATGAAGTTTCTGCCACATACAAGATTTTTAAGGACTGGCAGTTAAGACAGACGGACAGCATGGAAGACTTTAAGACCGCAAAACGCAATTTGCAGGCAAGTCTTTCAGAACTGAACGAGATGCTGAACAAACGCCTTTTTGGCAATCGCTCTGATATTACTTATGAAAAATGGCTCAAAGATTATGAGCCGTTCCACTGGTTTGCGGAGTTCTACGAGATTGTAGCCGAGCATGGCGGATTTGATGTGATTATAGGAAATCCTCCGTATGTGGTATATTCTGAAAAAACAAGCAAGTATAAAATACAAAACTATGAATCTTCTGACTGCAAAGATTTGTATGCGTTTGTGATTGAGCGAAGTTTGAATATAAAAAATGAACAATCTTCACTTGGAATGATTGTTCCAATATCCATTGTTAGTACTGATGGATTTTTGCCTCTGAGAAAATTGCTGTATAAAAATACCGCATGTTTATATTTTTCAAATTACGCAATGAGACCAAGCAAATTGTTTGATGGGGCAGAGAAACACTTAAATATTTTTGTTGCAAGAAATAAGTCTGAGGCAGCAACTTTGTTTACATCAAAATATCAGCGTTGGTCAGCAGATGAGCGTAATATTTTGTTTGATAAGATTTCATATTTAAAAATTGATGAAAATGTTTTGTATATGAATTCGGTTCCAAAAATTTCTTCACCATTAGAATTATCTGTTTTGAAAAAGATTATAAAAAATTCTGCAATGAGTTTTTCATCAACAGATTTTTCAAATTATGTAGTTTGCCATACTAGAAAATTACGCTATTTTGTTCAGTTTCTGGATTGCGCTCCCATAATTTATAATGAAGATGGTTCAATTCGAGAAACATCAGAACTGAAGAAAATTTATTATGAGTCTAATGAAGATAGATATGCGGCGATAGCAACATATTTGTCAACTCTATTTTTCTGGTTTTTTCTATCATTCTCCGATTGCCGCAATTTAAATAAAAGAGAAGTTGATGCTTTTCCTTTTAATTTGAAAGCATCAGCTATAAAAAACGAAGCTTCAAAGCTGGGAAAAGAAATAGTGAAAAATCTACAGGAGAATTCGACTTATACAGTTGCAAATTATAAACAATATGGTCAATTATCAATGCAGACTTTTCAGCCACGTCTTTCTAAAATCATTGCAGACAAAATCGATGAGCTTTTAGCCAAACACTACGACTTTACACAGGAAGAACTGGACTTCATCATCAACTACGACATTAAATACCGCATGGGCAGCGAACTTGATGGAGAATAGGGCATGGCAAATCAATTAAGAGGTTTGAAACAATTAGCTTCTCCTATTTCAACAAGTGGTAAAGGTGTTGAATTTGAAAATGACATACAAGCATTATTCTTGCTTACAATGCTTGTAGATGGTGAACTTCCGTTTTTGAGAAATAATGAAATAGAATCTTTGTTATTTCAAGCAAAATGGAAAGAACATGATACTGATGACCTTGTAATATTCTCTAAGCAAAGACAGACTGGAATTGAACAAAAATTACTAATTCAGATAAAACTTTCTGTTACTTTTACAGAAAGCGATGTTCAATTCTGTGAAACTATAGCAAATGCTTGGAGCGACTTTAATAATGATAATTTTGATAAAGAAAATGATACCATTCTATTGATAACAGGACCTCTTTCAAAAATTGATATTGATAATGCACGTAGTTTATTTGATGATGTTTTAGCTTTTGATTCTGCTAAAGATTTTTTTGATAGAATTGCTTTACCAAAATTAACAAACAATAATAAAAGAAAAAAACTGCAGATATTAAAGAATGTACTAAAAAATGTGAATAATTCAATAATGCCTTCAGATTCAGATGTTTTTGATTTTATGAGACATTTTTACATTTTAGTTGTTGGTATGGATTTGTATGAGAGCGTAGAAAAATCTTTAATTTATACGGTTGTAAAAAGTAACTTCAAAATTGATTCTGAAATAGTGTTTTCAAGAGCAAAAAAAATTGCACATTACTTTAATGAAAAAGCTGGAATCTTGAACAAAAATTCTGATTTTCGAGATTATAAATTATTACAAAATGAATTAAAAGGAAACATAACTGCACCGCAATATATCCAGCAAACTCAAGGATATACTCCATCTGAACTGAATATTAATAGAATATCATTAATAAAATTTTCATTGCTAGAGCAATGGAGTGAAAATTCATTAAAAGACCGGGAAATTATAACTCAATTCTTTAATAAAGATTTTAATTTCGTCATAAATGAATTATCTGAGTTGAAAAGTAAATCTCAGTTTGTAAAAAATCAAGAGGAATATTTTTATATTTCTAAGACAGCTGAATCAGAACGTATTATTTTTGCAACTCTTGAGACCTCACTCCTTGAAGATTTTGAAAAAATTGCTATAGAAGTTTTATCCGAACAAGACCCACTATATAATTTAATAAAGAACGAAAGGCTATTGGGAAAAGTTTATCGAGAAACTCCTAGATATTCGAAGAATTTGCGGCAGGGAATTATAAATAATCTTGTGTGGCTGAACAGCAATAAAAGTAATTTTCATTTTATAAACGATGAAACAATAACGAAAGCATTAAATAATATTATCTACAGTGTTTTACATGATACAGATTGGAAAGTTTGGGTGTCATTAGACCGTAATTTGGAAATCTTGGCAGAACTGTCAACTGAAACTTTTATAAATGAATTATCCGAAATGATTTCATATAAAGAGACTGAATTAAGTGATTTATTGGAGCATGGAGAATATCGTTTTATATATGGAAATTTTATAGCAAATATCTTATGTGCCATGGAAATACTTTCTTGGTATACCGTTTGTCTGGAAAAGATAATAGATATTTTAGTTGAATTATGTTCCTTTGATATTTTAAATAATTATGCAAGCAATCCTGTTAAGACATTAATTAATCTTTTATTGCCTTGGGCAAAATTTGTTCCGTTTACAGCAGAAAATAAAATCTCATTTGTTGTTAGAATAAGACGGGCTGATGTTAATACAGCATTCAAATTGCTAATGAGATTATTGACTTTTGAGACAATGGGATTTGAGACTCGAAAACCAAAATATCTAGCAAATATTTCAGAAAATGATTCAGACAAGGCCTCTAGAGAAGAATGGCTGAAATGTGTAAAAGGCTATAATGAAATATTATTGGAAATATTGTCTTCAAATAAAAACTTACTTTCTGAAGTCATGAAAGACTTTTGTGGTTTGTATATTGAAACGAAGCAAGATTTGATGCAATTCTTTCAAAAAGAAAAAGATAATCCAAACATATATCAATTTTGGTATCAACTGTATTTACAAATTGCAAAGAATAAACAATTCCGTAATGCAAATTGGGCTGTTTCTGATGATGAATTGAAAAAGATGGAAGAAATTGAAAAAGCAATTCGTCCAACAGATTTATATTTGCTTCATAAACCATTATTTGCAGAACAAGATTATGAATTAATAGATGAAGATGTAAAAGACTGGAGCGTAGAACTTGATAAGATAAAAGAAAAAAGGTTTTCAGCTTTGAAACAACTTTTTGACCAAGATGGAGAAAAAGCAATATTTAAGTTTATGAAAACTGAAAGAATGGCTGAAAATGTTGCTTGTATTCTTTCTGATTTTGATAATGTCGATTTTTCATATTTCTTTCCTAGTTTTCTTCTTACAGAAAATGAAATAGAAAAAGCATTTATTAAAAAATATATTTGGTATTTAAGTAGAAAAGGAAATGAAATCGAAAAAATCAATTTTAAGACTTGGAACGAAACTGAAAAAATAAACTTTTGCCTCTTTATGCAATTTGAGCAATCTACATGGGATTTCGTTCAAATTTTACTTGATAATCCTATGAATTATTGGCAAGAAGTTGTTGTGTTGCCACTTCAATCTAATTCAGATTTAACAATGGTAACTGAAAAATTCATTTCTGTAAAACGCTATTGGTTGGCTGCAGGCTGTCTGTTTGCTCAGAATTATAATAAAAAAGAGATTTCAGAAGAAAAATTATTCAAAGTAATGTCTTTATTAGCAAGTAAAAAAGAGCAGTGGAAATATATTGACCCTTATGAAATTGTAACCCTGCTTAAGATAATACAAAATAGCAATCTTTCTGTTGATGATAAAGCTTCTATAGAATTGAAATTTGTCTCATATTTCATTAAAAATGATAGCATAAGATTAAAATATGTTTATGAAAAATTTGTTACATCACCTCAATTTTTTCTAGATATTGTTGCGGAAGTTTATCGCTCTGATGATGATACAAAACAAAAAAGGGTGTCAAAAGAAAAAGAAGACTATATTTTTAATATGTTCAATATACTTTCAAGATGGGAAACTGTTCCATGTGTTTTAAACGGCAAATTAAATTCTACTGATTTTGACGGATGGTTAAAAAATGTAATTGACGGTGCAAATAAGATAAAAAGATTATCTACTGTTCATGTCCTGATTGGTAGACTTTTATATTATGCACCACGTGATACAGATGGTTTTTGGATTGATAAACATATTGCAGGAATATTGGATAAAACCTCTAATGCAAAAATGTTAGAAGGATTTTATGGTGTGGCTATTACGGAATTGTATAAATCTGGCAAATCGCTTGTTGATGAAAGTAAGGAATGGGTTGAAAGGTGTCAAGAATTAAAAAGACTTGGTTTCTCTAATTTTTCTATTTGTGCAAAAAATATTTCAGATAATTATGCAACATTATCTTGATAGTATCTGTAATAGTTAGGGAGAAAAAAATACTATTATAAAACCTACCATTCGGAACATAAAGATGTGTTATTGCCATGAGGCATTTGTCCTGGGCTTTGATGGAACTTTTTGCTTCCGTATGCCCGTAATTTCTTTTATAGCCTGATTTTATGTCTTGATGAACTTTCTAATAGTTTGTTAACTTGAAATAATATTAATTTTGTAGAATTTGTACGCGAACTTGCCATAAATTTTAGCAGGTGTTGCGGGCGGCGTTTGAGCCCGCAGAGGGGGTAGCGACCAACGAAGTGGGCGCGCAGGGGGAGACTTACCCCTCATGATGCAAAAGAATCTGGGGGAACTTGCAGCGTTGCTTGAAGCGGACTACACACTCCTGTATGCTATAAAGGTAAATTTTATTGTCATTGTAATTTTTTTTGTAATGTAGTAAGATAGGCGCGATGTATGCTCTTAGGTTGGCGCTAAAAAACGTCATTTCACGGAAAAGTTCGCTTGTAATTATACTTTTTATCTCATTTGCGATTGCGCTGCTTTTTGTTTCCAATGCAGTGTTTGACGGTACGGACCATGGGCTTGAGCGTACTTTTATAAACAGTTTTACCGGTAACATAGTTTTGCGGCCAAAGGTGGACTTTCCGCTTAGCCTTTTTGGGGACGAGACGCCTGTTACGGGTAAGCTTTCGGAAATTCCAACCCTTGTTCCCTATGCAAAGATTAAGGAGGCGGCTCTTGGGGTGGAGGGCGTTAGGGCTGTTGTTCCGCAGATTACAGGTTATGCCGCTGTTAACGTAAACGATAAGCGCGTTCCGATTTCTCTTTTTGGGGTTCCGGGCGAGCAGTACACGACTCTTATGTCCAGCATAAAGATTGTTGAGGGGCGTGCCTTTAAGGACGGAGAGGCTGGGCTTTTGCTTAATACGGATGCCCTTGCAAGGATAAACAAGACTGCCGGTGTTAATCTTGGCATTGGTTCGGACATTCAGCTTTTGAATGGGGACGGCGTTTCTTTTTCCATCCGTTCGGTTCCGCTTTCTGGAATTTACACTTATGATTCACAAAACCCAACGCTTTCCGGCATAGCGCTTATTTCTCCGCAGACTTTGCGCGACCTTATTGGCATGCAGGATTTTTCTGATTCAGTGGAGATTGAGGAGTCGCAGATTGATTTAATAGAAGATGATTCTTCCATAGATGACCTTTTTGGAAATTCGCAGGATTTTGACGGTGAGGAAGCCCTTGACGGTCCTGTGTTTGCGGGTGGTGATTCTGCTGGCTCTGGTGCTGATTCTGCTTCTGGTGATGGGGCGGGGGAGGCTTCTTCTGGTACTTCTGGTACTTCCGGTGCTTCCGGTGAAAATGTGGCTTTGCAGGCGGAAAGTTCTGTCTGGTCCTATCTAATCTGCATGACTGACGCTTCTGCAAACGAAGGCAAGATTATAAAGCAGCTGAACAAGGTCTTTAAGGAGAAGGAGTGGGCGGTTCAGGCTGTTAACTGGCGGGATGCGGCCGGCGGTTCTGTTTACATTTCTTTTTACCTCCGCATTATCTTTAACATTGGCATTGTGCTGATTCTTCTTACAGGCTTTATTGTGGTGAACAATACGCTTACCGTTTCTTCTATTTCTAGAATCGGTGAGACTGGAACAATACGAGCCCTTGGTGCAAAGCGGGGGTTTGTGATTAAGGAATTCCTTTGCGAGACTTCCCTGCTTACCATAACTTCCGGTATTATAGGCTGCCTTTTGGGATGTCTTTTTACTTTTATGCTTCAAAAGGCTCATATTGGCATTTCCAACACTTATCTTGCCCAGCTTTTTGGCGGAAAGACACTTACTGCGGCAATTACGGCTTCCAATGCAATACAGAACCTTTCACTTTCCGTGCTTCTTGCCGTTGTGGGCTGCATCTATCCTGTTAGGGTGGCTCTTAGGGCAACTCCGGTAGAGGCTATGAGGAGGCAGGTGTAATGTTTTCCAGGGCAAAATTCTATGCAAAGCTGGCAGTTAAATCTATCTTGCAGAACAGGGCCCAGTACCGCTCCCTTTTTGCGGTATGCCTTTTTGGCGTTGCAATAATACTTGCTTCCATATTGATAACTGACGGAATGGTTCAGGCTGTCCAGCAAAGGGCAAAGCTCTATTACGGCGGCGACCTTCAGTTTATGGGCGGCTCAAACAACTTTGACATACAGAATCCAGAGGAATTTATAGAAAAGATAAGGCCCCTTGTTGCAGACGACGTAAAATTCTACAAACGCTTTGACTATGACGCAAGGAATTCCGCTTTTTACTATGAAGGTCAGAAAATCCGCCAGAGAGTTTTTAAGGGTGTTGATTTTGAAGCCGAAGCTGAACTCTTTGCAAGCTTTACCTTTGTTGAAGGCGGCGTGACTGTTACGCCAGAGCACAACACGATGATTATTTCTGAGCCAATTGCGAAGCGTCTTGGACTCCATGCCGGGGACTTGATTACCCTGCAGCTTTACACGATTGGCAAGTACACAAACACAATAAACCTTGTGGTTTCGGGAATCTTTCAGGATGCGAGCCTTTTTGGAATGTACACTTCCTATATAGACATACAGAGCCTCCGCACCGCAACCGGATATTCTGAAAACTATACCAACAGAATCTGCCTTAACTACGGAAAGCGTTCCCCCACGGAAAAGGAAGTGCTTTCTTTGCAGTCTGGCCTTGAAAAGCAGTTCAACATGTTCCACCTTACGGACGACAAGCAGGCCTTTTACGCCGTTCTTTTTGACAACGTTTCACCCAAGCCGGTCTATGCACTTATTACCCTGGATGCAAACATAAAGGACTTGCAGATGGTCATAAAGGCACTTTCTTTTGTTACCCTGTTGATTACGGTGATACTTGTGTCTATAATTGCGGTTGGAATTGGCAGCACCTACCGGGTAATCGTTATGAAGCGCATTACGGAAATTGGCATATACAGGGCCATTGGCATGAAGAGTTCCGGGGTAAAGAAGGTCTTCCTTTTTGAGACTTTGTTCCTTTTGCTTGCAGGTTTTGTTAGCGGGGTAATTCTTGCCCTGCTCATATCGCTTGCGGTTTCCTACCTGAATCTTTCTGTAATACCGGCTTTTGACATTTTCCTTACCGCCGGCCGCCTTATTCCAAAAATTGAGCCTGCAAAATGGCTTTTGCTCTTGGGAATTATAGCTGTAACTACAATATTGTCTGTGTTGTTTACGATACGAAACGTTGTTCACATTAGCCCTGTGAATGCGTTTGCAACAACAGCCTAAATTTAGGAGTATTGACTATGAGAATTATATCTAAGACTTCATTTGTATACGCTTCTTTCTTGCTTGCGGCAGCTTCCGCCTTGTGTGCGCCAGCCTTGCATGCCCAGACTACTTCTGCCGCAGAGGCAAAGACTTTGCTTAAGAAAACCGACCAGAGCACAGCCTTTATGGATTCCGACTTTGCTGCAAACTATTCAATGGTTCAGAGCAAGCCGGGACAGGGAAATTCAAACGTCCAGGCAGTAATGTACCGCCGCGATTCAGCCCAGTCCTACACAATCCTTATTACAGCCCCTTCCAAGGACAAGGGCAAGGGCTACGTCCAGTTTGACAACAGCATCTGGTTCTACGACCCGGCAGACAAGCAGTTTGTCTTTACAAGTTCCCACGAAAAGTTCCAGGGTTCTAATGCAAACAATTCAGACCTTGTGCCCCAGCATTTTTCTACCGATTATTCTATAGAAAAGTTTTCCGACGTAATGCTTGGAAAGCTTGACTGCGTGCTTTTTGAGCTTAAGGCTTCTGCAAAGAACGTGGACTATCCTACGGTAAAGCTTTGGGTTACAAAGGATGATGGCCTTATCAGGAAGAGGGAAGACTACAGCCTTTCCGGCCAGCTTTTGCGCACTTTGGCTATTCCTTCCTACCAGAAGTATGGCTCTCATTCCGTCCCAGACAAAATGCTTATCGTGGACAACCTCCGCGGTAAAAAGATAGACGGTAAGATGCAGTACGAAAAGACTCAGATTACCGTTACCAATGTTTCTTTTGCAAAGCAGAGCGACACGGTTTATACTAAGAAATATGTGGAAATGATGAGCAAATGATATTAAACAGGGGAAAATCGGGAGCAAGACGGCATACTGTTGCCAATGGAAGTTCTGTTGGCAGGTGGTTTTTAAGTTTTTTGGCGCTTTTTTGCCTGGAATTCTTGTTTATTCTGGCTCCCACCCCTCTTTTTGCAGAAAATGCCCAGTCTTCGGCGGATGAAATGGATGATTTGGACTCTATGTTTGAAGATTCCTCTGATTCCGTTGGAACTGAAGGCACACCGGTAACAAGCTCGGCTTCACCTTCAATAAATTCCCCTGTAGGCAACATTGTTTTTAACGGCAGCGTAAAGGCAAACCTTGGCTACATACAAAAATTCACGCCGGAAAGGGACAAGTCTCCCTACGCTTCTTTTTATGCGACCCTTGGTTTTACCGCAAGACCTTCTTCCGTGCTTTGCCTTAAGGGCGACGTCTTTGCAAAGTTCCCCGACATGGAGTGGGACGTAAGAACCCTGTACTTTGACTACATCCTGCTAGACCGTGTTTATCTTACCGGCGGGCGGACGGACACAAAGTGGGGCAATTCATTCATCTTTGACACAAACATTCTGGATGACTCTTTTTTGGACAAAACAGGTTCTTCTGTTCTAGACACCGATGACGATGATGATTTTTCCAAGGATTTCTTTGGCATAGCAACAATTCCCATTGGTCGCGGTGAGATTCAGGCTCTTGCCCAGTATTACTACACCGGAAAGGATCAAAAGCTGGACAAGCAAAACCTTTGCTATGCTGCAAGCATTGAATATCCGTTTGGACTCTTTTCGCTTAAGGCATTTTTTAAGACCTGGCCGGATTCGGTTACAAAAGATGAATTGATTACGCCTGCGGTTGGGCTTGAATTTTCTGGCGACATCTATGACTGGCACGTTACGGCATGGGGAAAGCTTCATACGGATGTTCCTGACAAGAAGATTCTTTACAGTTCCTATACATGGAAAAAGGAAGACTTTGACTATGCAAAGTTTGTTGGCGGCATAAGCAGGCTTTGGCAGTTTGGAAAGGCACCCCAGAAGATAGGCTTTGTTACCGAATTTGAAACTATTTTTGACAATACCGACAAGATTTACGGTTCTGAAGTTACAAATAACGTTGCTTTTACCGGTTCATGGAGGCATATTGCCGGGGGAATCGTTTCTGCAAACGTGCAGTGGTTCCACAATCTGAATGATTCATTTGGCTCTGTAATTCCAAGCCTTTCTTTTTCTGGTCTTCCGCACGGAACAGTTTCTTTTCTTGTGCCGGTCTTTTACGGGAACCAGACAACTACTTACAACAAGGTGGACATAGTTTCTACCGAAAATAAGCCAGCTGTTTTGGTTGGGCTTGTATTTAGCCTGAATGCGGACTTCTAATTCTAATTATTGCGCTGAAAAATAAAAGATGTAGTCAAAAAATCCTTCGGCCTTGGAGCAGTGGGTAAGTATTATCCAGCCGTCGTAGGTCTCTTTGCCAACATTGCGCGTTACGATGGTCATGTAGACGTTGTTGTCTGATGTATCGTAGGAAGCAAGGTTCTTTTCGGCAAAATCACGCACATTGTAGTCTTCTTTGTCTATGTTTTCTTCTGTTATGCGGTAGAAATTGGTAAGGTTTATTCTTTCGCGAAGGTTTTCGGCAATGGTATCCGCATTGCTCCATTCTTTTGTGAAGCTGTAGCGTGAATATGAGCCCATGTAGTTTACGATTGCATCATCCTTTGTGTAGGCGTGTACTGCTACTGCCGCTGCAAGGAGTAGGGCAAAGATTGCTATTTTGCGGGTAGTATTATTCATATTGCACCTCCAGAGGCCAGAACTCTGCAAGCTTTTGTTTTGCAAAATTCCAGCCTTTTATATATAACAAGCGGCAGTAACTTTTGGTTACATTTAGTCGATTTTTGTCATGTCGGCAACGTCTTTTTCGTAGTCAACGCCTTCCACGTCAAAGCCGTTGATGTTAAGGAAGTCGTGGCGGAGGCCTTCCAGATCTGTGAGTTCAGCTACGTTTTCTTCCTTTACATTTGCCATGATTTTGTCTACTTCTGCCTGTACCGCAGGGTCAAGTTCCCAGTCGTCTATGCGGATGCGGCCTTCGCTGTCTACAGGTACATTGCCTGCTGAATTGCCTTCTCCTGTGTAGAGGCGTTCTGCAAAGAGGCGTTCCATCTGTTCAATGCAGCCTTCGTGGGTTCCCTTTGCCTTCATTACCTTAAAGAGGGCTCCAAGGTAGAGGGAAATGATTGGGATTACCGCGCTGGACCTTGTAACAAGACCCTTGTTTTCGCTTACGTATGCGGCTCCACCAAGTGGCTTTAGCATGTCGCTGATTGTATGGGCCCTTGCTTCCAGGTCTTTCTTTGCAGCACCGATTGTTCCGTCGCGGTAGATTGCGTGGCTAAGCTTTGGACCGATGTATGAGTAGGCGAGTGTGCGGCATCCTTCTGCCAAGACGCCTGCCTGGCTAAGCTGCTTAATCCAGCGTTCCCAGTCTTCGCCGCCCATTACCTTGATTGTGTTGGGAATGTCATCGCCTTCTGCCGGCTTTGCTTCCATAAAGGAAAGTGCTCCCGTCATCATGTCCAGTGCCTGTCCTGCGTAGGTTTGTCCTACCGGCTTGATTACAGACTTGTACATTACTTTTGTGTCGGGGTCCGTTCTTACGGGGCTTGCAAGGCTGTAAACGATAAGGTCAAACTTTGCGTTCCATGCCTTTACCTTGTCTATTACCTGCTGGCGCACTTCGTCGGAAAAAGCGTCTCCGTTGAGGGTTTCAACCTTGAGGCCTGCTTCTTTTGCCTTGCGGTCAAATGCCATGTTGTTGTACCAGCCTGGTGTTCCGCCCTTTGTTTCGCGTGGTTCTTTTTCGAAAGATACGCCGATTGTGTCTGCACCGTATTCAAATGCCGCGCTGATTCTGCTGGCAAGTCCGTAGCCTGTGGAGCAGCCCAATACAAGAACTGTCTTGGGGCCTTTGCCGCCTTCTTTTACTGTCTTTATTCCGCGTTTTGCCTTTTGAGCGACCGCATATTTTATCTGGCGCTCCGTTTCCTTTGCGCATCCAACCGGATGTGCGTTGATGCAGATGTTGCTGCGAATCATGGGTTTGATAACCATAAAAAACTCCTGTTATATAGAAGAAAAAAGGTTCCGTATTAAAAATTCAGTTTGGAACACTTCTTTTGATTTTACCCCTTTTTGCCCTATTGGGTCAAGGTTAGTCGCAAGATTGTGGCTGGCTCTTTCCGCCAAGGTGTTTTTTCTTTTTTTATTTGGACGGCAGTTCCTCGGTGGCTATTTTGCTCTTTTACAAACACCTACTTATTGTGGAACGGCTTTGCGGGGTTCCGCGCTAACCGCGCTCCATTGCTGTCGCAACCCGCTTTCGCGGGCCCCTCCAATCCGGCCTCATGACTTTGCTATTGTTTTTTTGAAGGGGGTGTGGCATACTGCAAAAAAGTGAGGAGGGTGGTTTGTGAAAAAGGGTTTGGTTTGTTTGCTGCTTGTTTTTATAGGGCTTGGGATTTTTGCAGATGAAAGCGGGGTGGAGATGTTTGCCCGTAAGCATAAGATTGCCTTGGGCGGTGGCAGAGTGCCTGATGAAAGGGCATGCGGTGGAAGCGGAGCCAGGGGTTGGTTTGTTCATGAACTTGAAGGATGGCTGGCGGGTTTACTTGTCTGATGGTAGCGAAAGCCTGCACCTTGCGGATAAAGTGAGGTACTTTTGCATAATTGATGAAAGGCTTAGCAATTCTGTGGATTTGCAGTCATGGGTTGACCACATTCAAAATTCCATTCCTTGTGATGGCAATGATTGCCTTAAGGAAGAAAAAGTTTTTTTTGTTCCAATTCCTTGTGAAAAATGGTCTGAATAAGTGCTTCTGTAAAAGTTTGTATTCTGTTGGGAAAGTCCACGGAGGGATTTCTATATCGTTCTTGCCAATCAGTATCAAGCCTTGGATGGCGGGTTAGCAGCGTGCAGAATTGCGTAGCGATTCTGCAATCATAAAAAAATCCATGGAGTTTTTATCGTACTTGCCAAATAGTAAAAAGCGCATGGATGCGCGGGTTAGTGGCTTGGAGAACTGCTATGCAGTTCTTCAATACCAAAAAAAATCCACGGAGGGATTTTTTTATGCGACGTACGCCGCCGTGGAGCCCCTTTAGTCCCGGCCGTAAGGGCGGGATGACCGTTAGGGAAGGGCGGAAGGGCGGTGACGAGAGGCATGTTCGGTCGGATTAGCCAGGGAATAATATGGTAGAGCAGTCAAAGGCACCGTCCAGAAAAGTAGCGTATTTAAGAGAGATGCCGAAATAAATTCGGCATGACAGTTTTCTTATGCTAAAATGACATTGTATTTATAGGCTATATATTTTGAGTTTTTGGAGATAACAGATATTTATTGTATATTTTGCGAAAATGAAGTATTATAAATGCCTATGATAGTACAGAAGATAATTTCGGGTTTGTTTGGAAAATCCGAGGAAGATAAAGAGGCGCTTCCGTCTTTTCCTACGCTTTTGGAGCAGATTGTTTCTTCCATGAAGCTGCTTTTGGCTAAGTCCGGTACGCTGAATGATTCATGGGCTGAGGAAAAGGAGCAGATTGCAAGGCTTGTTGACGAGGTTGAGCACATGGAGGAGACCGACGGGATTCTTGCGGCCAAGTTTGAGCAGGATATTCTGGGGAAGATTACGGCTCTTAGTTCTGCCTGTGACTGTGCCATTGCGGGCAAGAAGGATGCGGATGTAAAGAAGGCTTTGGCGGCTTTGCTTTCTTCTGTGAACCAGAGGGTTGCCGTAAAGAACCGCGAGGATGAAGAATAGGCTTTTTTTGAATAATGATGTAAATAAAAATGCCACCGTTTGAGTTTTGGCTCTGCGGTGGCATTTTTGTTTGACTTCTTTAGAACTCAGTTCTTTAGAACTTAGTTTACGGTCTGCTGGGTTACTGTTGAATCCATTGCGTACAGTGTGATTACGCTGCCCTTGGTTACTATGTAGGGAATCTGCACTGCTTTGCCGGGGTGGCTGATTGTGGTGATTTCCTTTGTGTTGCCTTCTGCGTCTGTTGCTTCCAGGCGGACTGGTACCGGGTATGGATATTCTGGCAGGGTGCAGTTAAGAACGCCGTATACTGTTTCGTCTGCTTCTCCGCGTACGGGGAAGGCAAGATCCAGTGTTACTGTGCTGAATGCTTCTACTTCTGCTCCGACCTTGTCTGTTGCGGTTACGGTTCCCGGTGCTTCTCCGCCAGCTGCATCGTGTGACTTGAATTCAAAGACCAGCTTTGAGGTTTCCATAAGTTCGAGGAGCTTTTCTATGCTTAGGCCTGTAAAGTTGGGGACTGTTACCTTTTCCGCCTCGTTTCCGCTGCTTACGATAAGGAAGAGCTTGATTGGGTCGGAGATGATTGTTCCTTCAACCGGGTACTGGCTAAGGATTGTTCCTGCCTTTGAGCTGCTCTTCTGGTAAACAGCCGGGCGTACGTCTACGAGTGTGTTGCCGCTAAAGAGGGTCTGAAGCCTTGTCTGTACGGCATCTATGTCCTGTCCCACGTAGTTTTCTATGCTGTCTACGGCAATTCCGCGGCTTACGGTTACTTCTATGCGCTGGTAGGCCTTTACGATTGTTCCCCCGGGCGGTGTCTGGTCAAGTACCAGGCCTTCTTCTCCGGGTCTGTCTGAATAGCGCAGGTAGAGCTTGGGGTAGAGTTCCTTTGCCTGCATCTCTAGGAAAGCCGTGGACCAAGATTTTCCGATGACGTTTGGAACCATGACTTTTTCTTCTCCCTGAACCGACGTAAAGAATACTGCCAGACAGGAGATTACTACTGCGATAAATGCCAATATAATAGTAATAAGAAGTGGGAATCCGCCGTTTGAAAAATTTTCAACCTGATTTTTTACGCTTAAGCCAAAGCCTTTCTTTTTTGTTGAGCCTGTAGCTTTTGCCTCCGAAGCCTTAGCCGTGGAGTTTACGGAACCAAAGCTTTCTATGTTTGAGCCCTGGTGTTCTTCATCATAAATTTCAATACTCATGCTTGCTATCCTATCACTTTATTCAATGTTATTCCAGTACAGAGCCAATAAAATTTCTTGCTCCGTTCATGAAGGACTTGTAGTCCATTGCTTTTTTTGCCTGCCACTGTAGCTCCGTTGCTATAAGAACCCCGTCCCCGGTCTGGATTAGGATTCCGCGCTGCTTGTTGTAGGAAAGGACTGTTCCCGGTACTGCCGCCGTGTTCTTTGGTATGGATGAGTCCTGGTTTGCTACCTTTGCAGCATCACGTGCCTTTAGTATGCGTAGCTGTACTCCGTTGCAGCTTGTAAAGCAGCCTGGCCAGGGTGTGTATGCCCTTATCTGTGCGTCTATCTTTTCTGCCGGGTTCTTCCAGTTGATTTTGCCGTCTTCCTTTTTGATTATGGTGCAGTAGCTTGCTTCTCCAATCTGGGGCTTGGCGTTGGGAAGGTTTCCTGTCTTTGATGTGTTGCGGAGGATCGTTGTTATTTCTGATGCTCCGTAGAGTGCACACTGTTTTAGGAGGGTTTCCGCAGTTTCCGTGCCTGTTAGCGTTACCTTCTGCTCGGAGATTACGTCGCCTTCGTCTATGCCCAGTGCCATCTTTTGCACGCTAAAGCCTGTCTCGCTGTCGCAGTTTAGGATTGCCTGGTTTACCGGAGTTGCCCCACGGTATTTTGGCAGCAGGGAAGGGTGTAGGTTGATTCCCCCGTGCTTGAATAGGGCAAAGAACTTGGGGCCAAGGATGTGTCCGTATGCAAAGCAGACAAAGATGTCCGGGTGCAGGGCGGCTATCTGCTTGCGCTCTTCTTCCCTTATGTGTTCAGGTGTAAGTATGGTTATTCCACCGTCACGCGCTTCGTTCCAGATTTGGGCTGTGTGGCCGACTTCTGTTGGGATAAGGTCGCGGTGCCTTCCCTGTGCGGATGGCGGGTTTGTGAGTACGCCTACGATTTTGTATTCCTGCTCGGGTGTCTGGCGGGACATTTCGCTGTCCCTAAGGATAAGCTCCAGTGCCTTTGCCGAAGCCGTAGGACTACCCCCGTAAATTACTCTTAGCATTTCTTATGCATTTCCTTTCTTTGCATTTTTTGCAGCTATCTTTGCCGCTATACTCCTGGCCTTTGCCTCTTTTTGGGCAGCCTTTTTCTGTGCCCTTTCTGCTCTTTTCTTGAATTCAGAAATGATTCTTTCCTTTGTTTCGGCATTTCCGCGGTCAATGTATAGGATTCCGTCCAAATGGTCGTTTTCGTGCTGGATTATGCGGGCCAAAAGACCGTCTACGTTTTCCAGCACGAATGGCTTTCCGTGTTCGTTGAGTGCGCTTACCGAAACTTTTTCCGGGCGGCTTATGTTTTCGTTTTCTCCGGGTATGGAAAGACAACCTTCCTCGTAGTCACAAAGCTCGGCGGAGGTTTTTGTTATTACCGGGTTGATGAATACCCTGCGCACCTCATCGTCTGACATTGCAACAAAAAACCTCTTTGCAATGCCAACCTGTGGTGCTGCAAGTCCAACTCCGTTTGCGCTTATCATGGTTTGGAACATCTCTTCAAAAAGCTGGCGCATGGAATCGTCTATTTCTTCCGGTTTTACTTCCTCGCACTTCTGCCTAAGAACTTCTTCGCCAAGTTTGTAAATCTTCATTCATGTCTCCAAAATTGTTGTTGAAAGGCTCTAAGAACATCTGTCTTTGGAGCCAATTTTGCAAATTTGTCCGCTGTTTTATTCCAGCCTTAGTCTGGCTGCCTTTGCGTGTGCCGCAAGACCTTCCGCATCCCCAAGGTAACCAGCCGCAGTTGCAGACTGCTTGTAGCCTTCGCTTCCGGGAATTGTGCGCAGGGTTGTAACAGTTTTTAGGAATACCCTTACAGAAAGACCTCCCGTGAACCTTGCGCTGCCGGATGTTGGCAGGGTGTGGTTAAGGCCAGCCGCATAGTCTCCGAATACTTCCGCAGAACCGTGGCCTATAAAGAGTGAGCCAAAGTTCCTTGCCTGTGACTGAATCTTGTCGCGCAGTGCACCTTCTTCCATGGCAAGCTCCAGGTGTTCCGGGGCCTTTTTGTTTGCAAGTTCAAGTGCCTGCTCTACAGAGTCAGTTATGATTATACGTCCAAAAGCTTCTATACTCTTCCGCGCTATTTCTTTTGTTGGCAAAAGCTCAAGCTGCCGCTCTATTTCTTCTGCAACCTTTTTGGCAAGCTCTGCATCCGGTGTTGCCATAACAGCCTGTGCCACAACGTCGTGTTCTGCCTGAGCAAGAAGGTCTGCCGCAACCCATTCTGGCTTTGCAGATGAATCCGCAATCACAAAGACTTCCGTGGGACCAGCAATCATGTCTATGCCGGCGTTTCCGTACACGAGCTTCTTTGCCTCCGCAACGAATTTATTGCCCGGTCCAACTATTACGTCTGCGCGTGGAATGCTATTCGTTCCAAAAGCCATTGCCGCTATAGCCTGACTTCCTCCAGCAGCGAATACTTTTGTTGCACCGCAAATGTAGGCAGCTGCCATTATGTTTTCGTCTGCGTAGGGTTTTCCGCCAACAAAGGGCTTTCCTGGAATGCCAGTGCCTTCTTTCTTTGCCTTTTCAAGATCATCGGGGTGGACTCTTGGTGGAGTACAGAGAATTATGTCTTTTACCCCAGCCGCAACAGCAGGTGTAATCGTCATTACAACACAGCTTACCAGTGGAAAGCGACCTGCTGGAACATAGGCACCTGCCCTGTCTACCGCAATATTCTTCTGGCCGGTAAAAAGACCAGGTTCAAGCTCTGTCTCAAAGTCGTTAAAAGATTCCCTCTGCTTTTTTGCAAACCTGAGGGCAAGGTCGTGGGAATAGCAGATGGACTTGTAAAGGTTGGGGTTTTCCCTTTCCATCTTTTGGGCAGCGGATTTTAGCTCGTCAAACGGAATTTCTAGCGTTGCCGGGGCAGCAAGGTCAAATTTCCTGCTGTATTCCTGGAGTGCCTGGTCTCCGCGCAGCTGAACATCCTTTAATACGTCGCGGACAGTCTGGATTGAATCTCCAAAGTCGCGTCCCGCAAAAAAACTTTCTTCTACATCTTTTACGTTCTGAATTTTTATCATGTGATCCCTCAAGGGGCAATACTATCACATTCTGCCATGTTTTTCCAGTAGCGGTGCACTTTAATCTGTTGGGGGCTTGATTTGCCTTGAATCTTTTTAACCATTCTTTTTAGGACGAAGTTCTGAATGCTCTACCATTCAGTTTATGGCTAACTCGACCGAAAGTTGCTTTGCGTCACCGCCGTTCCGCCCTTCGGTAACCCTCATACCGCTTGCGCGGTACTAAAGGGGCTCCATGGCGGCGTATGTCGCTTCAAAAAACCCCTCCATGGATTTTTTGAAGATTGCAGAATCGCTACGCAATTCTGCATGTTGCTAAGTCGCCATCCATGGCTCTTTACTGATTGGCAAGAAAAATAAAATCCCTCCTTGTGCAAAAATAACTTGTTTTGCGACTGCGGACTTGCCAATAAACCTAGCCCCGATTGGAAGGGCCCGCGCAAGCGGGTTGCCGTGGTGGGTGAGCTTGTCGAACCCCCAGGCAATGGAGCCGAAAGGCGGAACCCTGGAAAGCGGGATAAATTGCATGGCCTGACCGGACACGGAGTGCCGGGCACAGTAAAAAATAAAAATGCGCTCCTGAATAGTCTTAAAAAGTCTTAAAAAGTTGGCTTTTTCTAGGTTGCCTTATAGAAATTCTATGGTATAATAGAAGTAAATGAAGCTAACAAAAATGAACACCGCAAATAAAAACGAAATTCCTCAGGAAATTGCCGCGCAGACTGATCCTGCTAAGGTTTATGCGGAGTTCAACTACAATGTATTAAGGGATTTGCTCTTCTTTTCTACATTCGTGCTTCTGATGTTGGCTTGCTTTTCCTTTGTTCCGGGGCTTTACAGGCTGGAAACGGTCTTTAACTCCTGTTCAAAGATGATTTACATTGTTTCGTTCGTTGTCGGCTTGGGCTGGTTTGCCTTTGTGAACCTTTTTAGGAAATTTTCCTTTAGGCACTCAAAGATTCAGGTCTACATCTTCTTTTCTTTTTGCTACGTCCTGGGCATCCTTTTAAACATGAACACGCCCCTTCCCCAGCCCTTTGTACTGGTCATTGGCTTCCGCATACTGGCGGCGGTTCTTATTAGGGACAGCAGCATCCGCTCCGAGATTTTTAACAACATAATAATCATCTTTGCGGTCTTTTTTGTGTCTTTTACCTACAAGCCAACTGATGTTTTCCTCATAGACGTTATAGACGCGTCCCTTTTTACCAGCCTTAGCATGGTCCTTTCCAGCATCTTTAAGAAAAACGAGCGCCGCTACAGCGAGATGACGGTTAAGCTCTTTAACTCGGAGATAGAGGTGGAAAAGGCAAAGAATTCTGCAAAGACTTCTTTTATGGCCAACATGTCGCACGAAATCCGCACCCCTATCAATTCCATCATGGGTCTTAACGAGATGCTCATAAGGGAAACCAAGGAGCCCAAGGTTCTGGAGTATGCCCGCAACATAAAGAGTTCAAGCAACACCCTGCTAAAAATCGTAAGCGACATCCTGGACTTTTCCAAGATTGAATCGGGCAAGATGGAAATTATCAATGCGGAATACGAGCTTTCTTCCGTGGTCACCGACCTAATCAACATGATAAGCCCAAGAATCAAGGACAAGAACCTGGAATTCAAGCTTAACATAAACCCCGGAATCCCCCACCTCTTGAACGGAGACGAAATCCGCGTAAAGCAGTGCATGCTTAACCTTCTGACCAACGCGGCAAAATACACGGACGCTGGAACCATTACCATGACCATGGACTACGAGACCAAGGACGAAAACACAATAGACCTTGTCTTTAAGGTAAAGGACACCGGCATTGGCATAAAGCAGGAGGATATTCCCAAGCTCTTTACCGTATTTGAGCGTCTTGATGAGCGCAGGAACCGTACAATAGAAGGCTCTGGCCTGGGACTCAACATAGTCAGCATGCTCTTGGGGCTTATGGGAACCAAGCTTGAAGTTAAGAGCGAATACGGCTCCGGTTCAGAATTCTCCTTTAGGGTTGCGCAGAAGGTTGTCTGGTGGGACCCGATTGGCGACTTTGACGAAAGCTACGAGAACTACCTGCAGGGTCTTGAGGAATACAAGGAAGCTTTCCATGCCCCCGAAGCCAAGATTCTGATTGTGGACGACACCAAGATGAACATCATCGTTGCGGTTGGGCTGCTTAAGTACACCCATATTCAAGTGGACACTGCCCTTAGCGAACAGGAGATGTTCGAGCTGGTATGCAAAAAACACTACGATGTAATTTTCCTTGACCACCGCATGCCGAATGTGGACGGTGTAGAAGCCTTCCACCTTATGAAGGCAATGGATGGCAACCTTTGCATGGACACACCGGTGGTAGCCCTTACCGCCAACGTTGTTTCCGGTGCCAGGGAATTTTATATAAAGGAAGGTTTTGCCGATTACCTTGCAAAGCCAGTAGACAGTGACAAAATAGAAAAAATTCTTATAAAGCTTTTGCCACCTTCCCTTGTCCACAGAACCGTCGGAGGAATGGCAGACAAAAGCAGGATTCCGGACGACGACATTGTATTTGCAAATTCCGCTGCCTCAAAGGACTCAAAAATCCCCCAGGGGCTTAGCGGCATAGATTTTGAAACCGCAATGCAGAACTGCGGAGACGAGGACATCCTTCTTATTGCGCTAAAGGAATACTACAACAACATAACCAAGCGTGCTGCAGACATAGAATACTACGCGTCAAAGAAGGACTTTAAGAACTACACCATTCAGACCCACGCCCTAAAAAGCTCCTCCAAGCTTATAGGTGCAATGGAACTGTCTGAACAAGCCGCTTACCTAGAAAAGTGCGGGGACGAAAAGAACGATGAAGAAATTCAGGCAAAGACACCGGCTCTTTTAACGCTCTACCGCAGCTACATGGAAAAACTGTCGCCCCTCTACCCCAAGGATTCCAGCCAGCAGGATGGGGAAAACTCCGGCAAAGAGTTGATTGAGGAGCAGAAATTCAACGAAGCCATGTCTGCCGTAAAGGAATACGCCCAGTCCTTCGACTTTAACGCAGCAGACAACATTGTGCAAATGCTGGACGGCTACAAAATCCCGGATTCAAAGAAAGAGTTTTATGCGCAAATAAAGCAGTATATCCGCTCAGGAGATTCTGCCTCGATTGTAGAAGCCTTAAAGGAGTGTTAGTATGGAAAAGAGAATATTGTTCATAAGCAGTTTTGCGGAAAGTTTTTTAATAACCGCCCTTGCCAAGACACTGGAAAACGGCGGCTACGAGGTTGTGTTTTCCCAGCCCCATCCAAAAGAAATTGCGGAGATGAAGAACAGGCCGTCCATTTCCTTACTCTACCTGGACAATGACGCTACGGCCTATGTCTCCACACTGGAATACTATGCAGAAAGGCTTTCCCACCAGACCATAGACGACCCGGTGCATTTCTTCCTCATCGGCAACACCGTAGAACTGGACATTGCCTACCGCTCGCTCCCCAAGTCCCTCATAAGCGCAGTATTCAAGCGGCCTGTAAACACGACGGACCTTATCACCCAGCTTGACCTCATAAGCACAGGCTACAACTACGAAGCGGAACTCCCCGGCGTAATCAAAGCCAATGCAGGAGGCCCTGAGGACTCTTCCAAGAAAAAGATTCTTCTTGTGGACGACGACTCTTCCCTGCTGCGCTCAATGCAAACCTTGCTTGGCAACAAGTACAACGTCTACATCACAAACTCCGGCATGAACACAATATCCTTCCTTAAAAACCACACCGTAGACCTCATCCTCTTGGACTACGAAATGCCAATCCTTTCGGGGCAGGAAGTCTTCCGCATCCTAAAGAGCGAACAGGCCACCATGAACATTCCGGTAATCTTCCTTACCTCCAAGGACGACAAAAACATCGTAAAAAAGGTATTGGAACTAAAGCCTGCAAACTACCTTCTAAAACCTGTCTCGCCAGCCGTCCTTAATCAGACCCTCGACGAATTCTTTAAGGAACAGGAAAAGGAAGCCGAGCGCAAAAAGAAGCAAGCCGAAGCCGACCAGTACCTGGAGGAACTGGAATCCGCAGACGAATAGCCCAATAGGATTAATCCACAAGGGGGGGGAAGTCTCCCCCTGCGGTCGCACTTCGTTGCGCCCTACCCCCTCTGCGGGGCACTCCCTTTGCAAATCCCCGCAACGCCCCAAAATTGGGTGGCAAGTTAGTATATAGGTTTTGCGAGTTACGAAGTAACTCGGTAGTGAGCGAAGCGAACGGACAACGCCTGCTAAAATATGTCATTATCGGGCTCGACCCGATAATCCACTGCACACTTCAATGTAACTTCAATAAAATAAAATTGTTCTTTTAATGATAATGAAAACTTAAAGCAAAAGGAGTTCTACATGAAAAGAATTTGTAAATTCTCAACATTAATCCTTGTGTCTGTACTATTAGTTTCAAGCTCATTCGCACAAGGAAAGGCAAAAGGCAAAGTTGCACCAAAAGCCAAACCTGCACCCGTAAAGCCGGAAAAGAAATTATCACCAAAAGATCCTCCAGTAAAAAGCGAAAAGGGAGCAATCCTTGTAAACGGAAAGGCCTATTCAAAGGCAAGCGAAGTTTTGGTAAAGGGCGGTTCCACAAAAGGCGCTGCCGCTGAGCATGGAGACTCAAGCCTGCTGGACGATGTGCCAAACGTAGATTCATTCTATATCGGAAGGTACGAAGTAACGCAGGAATTCTACGAAGCCGTTCTGGCTGGCGAAACAGTTTCTACAAAAAGCGGCAAAATTTTCGAACTTGACGCCAAGCCTTCCAGCTCACTGGAAAAATCCCTTGTAAAGGGAGAAACCCAGAAGTACCGCCCCGTAGAAAACGTAACCTGGTACGATGCCGTAAACTTCTGCAACGTGCTCAGCAAAAAGACAGGCCTTGAACCAGTCTACAAGATTGAAATCAATAAAATAGAAGAAACAAAGGTCGGTAATTACATAGAAAAGCACATCATGGATGCTAATGTGTCCATCAACAAGAATGCAAACGGCTACAGGCTTCCATCTGAACCTGAATGGGAATATGCTGCCCGCGGTGGCGATGCCTCTGCTCCCGACTGGAGCTTTGCATTCAGCGGTTCACAGTCAAAGACCTACAAAAAAAGCGACATGTCTTCCCCCGACTTGGACAAGGTTGCATGGTATGTCTACAACCTTACTACCGGCAAGACAGGAAAGGAAAAGGTTGCAAAGGACACCCCAGGCTACTGCACGCATGAAGTTGGCCTAAAAGCAGCTAACAGGCTTGGCCTTTACGACATGAGCGGAAACGTCTACGAATGGTGCTATGACCTTGGCGAAGATGACGGTGAGCGCATTGTACGCGGCGGCAACTACTGCTCCAGCGCAAGGGCTGCAACTGTAACCGCATGGGATGATGCCCCAATGACTCAGCATCACTCAGGCGTTGGCTTCCGCGTTGCAAGAAACGCAAAATAAGAACAAGTCTAACTAAATTCATTGCCGTGCCGTTTGGTGAGCTTGTCGAACCAACTCGAACCAAGTCGAACCAAGACACGGCAATTTTTTTACCCAAACATTTTTTCCTTAGAAAATCTTGTGCAGGGTACGAATCTTCCTAAGGCTGGGGTTCTGCGCAATAAGGTGCAGCTTGATTGTGTCAAACATGGTAATCTTGCAGTGAAGGTTTATATCCGTCTTTAAAAATTCAATGTCCTCTTTTTTTAGCGAAGACAAAAAATCAAAGCATTCAAAAAATGAAGAAGTAAATTCATCATCATTCAGCGGAATGGATGAATCGCGGTATTTTTTTAAATAACAGTTTTCAAGCGTGTTATAAGAAGACAAAAAATTATTGTACGAAGGAAAATAAGACAAGTTTTTCAGTTCCATAAAAAACTAATCGGAATATTTCTGCTTCTATTTTAGTAATTACTTAAAAAGTATTTTCAAGGGAGTGCCCTTGTACCCCAGCCTTGGAGGGGGAAAACCAGCTCGGAGTCCGAAGCCCGCAGTTTTTCCCCCTCCAAACCTCCCTTCGACGGTACGCGCTTGCTACCATCTCATCTTGGGCACGGCTTAGGGGTTCCCCCTAAGAACCCCGGTTGTTAACAGATGCTTTTTGGTGAATGTCCCTTCGACGGGCTCAGGGAACGTGATTCTTTCTTGCCAAGGAATATCAAGCCAGGGAGGGCGGGGTAGCAGCATGCAGAATTGCGAAGCGATTCTGCAATCCCAAGAAAAATACACGGAGGGATTTTTCTTGGGCAGGCACGGCTTAGGCATGTTGCGATACGTTGAGCAACATGGCCCTAAGAACCCAGTTTTGTTCAAATGTATCAAGAAAATACGGATGTCGTTGCAGTTGTTCGTGAATACCCAGAAGTAAACTGACTTATGAGTTTAAAAAGACACGTCGTTTGTCTTTAGACAGAAGCAGTCGTAGCCTTGCACCTTGTACATTTTGAACACGCCCGTAACCGTTATGCTGCTTCCCTCCTTGGGATAGTCCTTGGGGTACTGGTGGTAACCTTCCCATACAAATTCAATTCCCTGTTGGCAGCAGGCGGTTGCATCAAGTATTACTACCGCAAAGGCCTTCTTTCTTCCAAATTCAGGCGGCAGGTCGTAGGAAGCAAAAGTTCCCTTTATCTTTATTGTCTTTCCAAGGTAGCTTTCAGGTTCACTCATCATGTTGAATATCTGCGAGTAAATAAAAGTCTGGCTCACCTTTGTAAGGTCAATGTCTACCTTTGCAGCTTTTTTTTGCTGGGCACTGGCCATCGATGCTTGAAAGAAAATTAAAATCAGTGTGAATGCAAAAAGAAATTTTTTCATCTTAGCTTCTCCTTGTAATTTTTCCCAAAAGGGTGAATGTAAAAAATGTTATTGCGTCTGCCGCAACTATCGTACAGCCTACGGGAGTTCCTTTTATTATAGAAAAGAGCATTCCGCTGAGTGCGCACAAGACAGAGATTATTGCAGAGCAAATGGTTACGCTCCTGAATGTCTTGAACATGCGCATTGCAGAAAGTGCCGGGAATATTATAAGTGCAGAAATAAGAAGCGAGCCAACAAGGTTCATCGCAAGAACGATTATTACAGCCGTTACGCAGGCAATTGCAAAGTTGTATGCCTTTGTTGAAACACCGGAAGAAGCCGCAAAGGTTTCGTCAAAAGTTATGGCAAAAATCTTGTTGTAGAACATGACGTAAAAAATAATCGTAAAGGCCGAAAGGATTATGCAAAGTATAACCTCGCCCTTTGTAAGCGTCAGGATGGAAGTGGAGCCAAAGAGCGTGCTGCAAACATCCCCGGAAACATTCGGCCCGGTTGTAAACTGGTTCATCAAGAGGTAGCCCAAGGCAAGGGACCCGGTAGAAATCATTGCGATTGCCGCATCACCCTTTATCTTTGAATTTTGGTTTCCGCAAAGGATAAGGATTGCGCAAAGCACCGTAAGCGGAAGGGTAAGGTACATTGTGTTTGAAAAGTGCAGTATGCCCGCTATAGCCATTGCTCCGAATGCCGCATGGGAAAGACCGTCTCCTATATAGGAAAACCTCTTTAGCACAAGTGGAACTCCAAGCAGGGAAGAGCAAAGCGCAATAAGAATTCCTACGATAAGCGCAAACCTTACAAAGGGGTATTCAAGGTACATGGAAAGTGTTTCTATAATGCTCATTGTCTTTCTCCTTTTTCTATGTAACATTCATTCCCCAGGTGAAGGATTCTGTGTGCCCCTTTTTTTACTCCCTGAATGTCGTGGGAAATCATTATTATGGTCATGGGCTTTTTCTTTCTTGTGTTCAGTTCATAGATAAGATTGTACATGTTTTCTGTTGCCTGGGGGTCAAGGCCTGTTACGGGTTCGTCAAGCAAAAGTGCGTGTTCTGCCGCGCAAAGTGCCCTTGCCAAAAGAACCCTCTGCATCTGGCCTCCGGAAAGCTCACGGTAGCAGCTTTTTGCAAGGTTAAGGATGCCTGTTTCTTCCATGGCTTTTTCTGCCGTTTTCTTTTGTTCCTTTGTATAGCATATAAAAAAGTGCCCGTGCCTCTGGCAACCAGTCCTTACAATTTCTTCCACGGAAGCGGGAAATTCCTTCTGAACAACTGTCTGCTGGGGAAGGTATCCTATGCTGCCGGGGCGAAAGTTTTTTCCCGGTATGATTTTTCCGCCCATTGGTTTTTGTAGCGAAAGCAGGGTTTTTATTAGGGTGGATTTTCCGGCTCCGTTTTCTCCGACAATGCAAAAGTATTCACCTTCGTTTACGCTAAAGTTAAGCCCGGAAATGATTTCTTTTGCACCGTAGCCTAAAGATAAATCCTTACAGGTAAAGAGTTCCAATTTACTCTCCTTTAAAATATTAGAATTAAAATTGAATTAAATTTCACCATTAAATTTCAACAAAGAGAAGATGGCTTTAAGATGGGATTCAGTTTGAAAGCTTTATTTTTTTTGAGACGGATGTTTTTACTTCCAACTCTATTTTTGGTACAGCAAATTTTGCCGATATGAATTCTATATTGGCCAGGGCTTTTTTGCAGGGCTTAATTCCTTCTGCTGCGCTTTGCAGTGAGGCTTCTGCCGTCATAATCACCGTGCATATAGGGCAGCCGCTTCCGGAGCAGTCGTGGTCAATTTCCCCTGCCGCAAAGTGAATGGATGCCAGTGATGCGCACAAGAATACGATTGCAAGTGCAAGCGTTAGAAGAGAATGTTTTGTGCTTTCCGTTTTTCCAGCAATTACTGCTGAACCGTATCCGCTTTTCATAAAAAGTGCTGTTTGCTCCCGGCTACAAAGCCATACCCCCCATTATTGCATTTTTTCAAAATAGCGTAAAGCCATGGGCTATCACTATCCTGTTTTGCCCTAAAGTTTTATTCCATTAATATTTTATTAAGGCATTGGAAAATTCTATTTTATTTCCTGTTAGTTTTTCTAATATAGAATTTACATATTTATAATCAAAAAAGTCTGAATGTATTTTTATTTTTTCTTTTCCATGGTGATTGGATATTTTCCATATACCAAGAGGACGGCCTCCCCATTCAGAATAACAACTTCCCATTTTTATTTTTGTATTTGTTGTAATTTCGATTTTAGAATGAAAAAAGAAATAATTCTGATATTCAATTATATTTCCACTTATTGTTATTTTTTTTCCTAACGGTGCAAAGAAGAAAATAAGCCCCAAAATTAATAAAATAAAAAGAAAGAGTGAACCCATGAGTAAGTATGGCCAATCAGGAAGGAACATCATTTCTTTTAATGCTGCAGAAACTTTTATAACAAAATAAAAAAATGCACAAAGAGAAAATAAGCCCAAACAAATAGAACCAATGCAAACAAAATTTTTAAATTTTGGATAAATTATGACTTTTGCCATGCTTGAATAATTCCTTAAAAAAATCAATTTTGAAAACTTCCTTCCGCTATCAAAGTAAGGGTTCTACTTTCTTCTAAACGAAAACCTTCTGAAAAAATGGAAAGCATATATTCTTTATTTTCTTTTAGTTCAGAACAATCATAATTTATTTCTTGAACTGTATTTGTAACAGTCGTTGCAGTTTTGGGGGAATTCACTGTCCATGAATATGTATTATCATTTTTTTCAAAAGAGGAAGTTTTACCTGTAGTACTTGTATTTGAACTTGTACTGGTTTTGAAAAATGAAGTGTGAATGCCTTGCCGGAATGAATCTTGATGGCATCGCTTCCTGTTTTTAGCTTTTCTATTTTTATGTTATTAACTTTAGATAGCTTATAATCAGAATCAGAAGAATCATCAATTATATGAATAATAGCTGATGGCTGTTCTTTAATATTTATATAATCTGTGTAAGTTTCTGTAGACTTGCAAGCTGTAAAAAAAATAGCAAGAATTAAACTTGTAATAATATAATTTTTTTGTTTCATACTTTTTCCTCTTAATAAGTAGTTCTGTGGGGTTGGCCAGTTTGCCGGATTTGAAGTTTTGTTATGTGCAATTTTACAGCATCTGCTCCAACAGTTCAATCAAATATTCCCACCACAGCTCGCTTTTAAACTGTGGAGTAAAAGCAGATGGAAGTAAAAATCTGCGCATTTCGAATAAAAAATCTTTTTGTCTACTTTTAACTTCTTCAATCCGACTCCTGTATAGCTGCCAAAAATCAGTTTCCTCAATTTTTCTGTCACCAAGTTTTTGAAGCAGCAAATCTTTGTTATAGGAAACATTTTTCTGACTCAACCAATGAATATCCCACAAATCGCGGTTCTTCACTCTGTTTGGTCTTCTTGCAAACGCAATCAGTTTATCACATAAAATTTCTGTAAGACTTTCTGCATAAAGCAAAACTCCATCCGTTCCCATATCGATTCCATACGGATTTTTAAGCATAGATACTTTTCTTTCGTGGCTCGGAAGCAGGCAAATATCAATATTTATCTTTTGGGCAGGAAAATCTGGGCGTTCAGGTCGTGTAATAACTTTTATTTTCCAGGTTTCCGTGTTTCCGCCCTCTTTGACAGGATCCGTCACGGTAACTGGTAGATTGTATTTTTCTTGAATTGTGTTTTGAATAACATTTCCAAGTTCGCCCATATCCGCTTTTGAAAAATCAAATCCGCCGGAAAAATCCAAATCTTCACTTAAACGCACTGAGCCGTAACAATCACGCAGACAAGTTCCTCCCATAAAAGTAAGATTTTTCAAGAATCCTGCACTGTTCATTGTCCGTAAAATGTCATAATGCAGTAATTCCTTTTCAATGACCGTTCGTAGCGTCGGGTATTCGGTATTTTGATAAATTATTTGTTCTACAAGTGTGTCAAATGTGGTCATGGGATTCTCCTATTAAGTTTCTAGCTCAATTCCAATTTCTTTTAGTTTTGCAATTCTTTCTTCACTTAATTTATGATTTCTAAATGCAAGTCTTTGATTTGTTAGCCATGAAAAAATAGGATTTGTTTCCCCGTTAATGTTATATTTAATATTTCCATATAGTTTAATCTGCTCTATTGCAGTTTTTAGCTTAGTATCCCACTTTTTATCATTTGCAATCTGATTCCATTCAAACCCAATAGAGTCAAGCATTTGTTTTCTTTCGTCAGGAAATTTCCCGTATTTACATTTACCTAATGTTCCATTATACCAATTTCTATTGTAATTTACAAAAACACTTACTGTTTTTTCCAATGTGTTTTTGGAAAGTGGATTATTTGGAAAGTTATTATCATGATTTTTTAACCATTGCTTTAAAAGCTCAAACTTTTCATTCCATAAATCTTCTTTTTCTTTTTTAACATCAAGAGGAATCTCATCAAAAAGCCATACATTTTTGTATTCGCTCTGATACAATGGATTGCAGATAAAAAAATACTTTGCAAAATATTCAAAAAGTTTCCCCGCAAGTGTATTCTTTTTAACATCTTTTTGAAGAGAGGTGTTGTAAGAAGTTTCTAATTTTTTCTTTAGAGTTTCCCAATCATCTGTATTTTCAATCAATTTAATCAATTGTTCTTTGAAATTCATATCTCCCCTCATTTATATTATAGGAATTGTTTCTCAAAATTTATTGATTATCAAATCAGAATTCCTCTTGGCAACCTTCATATCTTGTAATGCCAGTTTCTCATTAGCCCACCACATTCCTGTCCGAGCATCCAGGCGCAAAAGTGGCATTACCTTTTCTGCAGGTTTTGCAGTGTGAATCAGTTCCACTGTACCAAACCGACCACAGCTGATTTTTCCACTCCTTCCAGTGGTCATTACGGTAATCCATCCCAAGAGTTGTTGAGAAACTGCACCAGATTCAGAAAGAACTGATTCAAGACTAACATAGTTCAGATAGTCTGCCCTAAGCTTTGCTGCAACTTTGAAAAGTACGATAGAGGAATCATAGCCAGATTTTGGATAAAGATAGATTCCCTTGCAGATACGTTCTAAGATTTCGTTTTTTGTTGCACGAGAAAGAAGCATACGAAGATTTTCTTCTGTAAAGTCAGGAAAAAGAGGGTAAAAATCCTGTACATTAAAGAGGAAATGTGTTTTATCAGCGTTATTCTCTAAAACATTCTTTAGTAAACTTATTGGTTGCATGTTATACATATCATAACAGTATCTGTTATGTTTTGTAAAGATGTTTTTTCGTAATTCTTGCTGTCCAGAGGGCATCCTCATAACTCGTTTTATTAAATTAGCGCTTTTTTTGTCAACAATAAAGAAAGCAAAAACTTCCGTAACTTTTGTATCCACATTTTTTGTAGAGTGATAGGGCGGGGGAATTTTCTTTTCTTACAAAGAGGATGGGGGTTTTGGCTTGGCTGCAAATTTCAGTTGTGATTGTTCTTGTTAGGAATTCTGCGTAGCCTTTGCTTCTGTGCTGGGGCAGGGTGTAGACTCCGCCTATTTGGGTAAAGTTTTTGGAGGAGGCGTTTGTCTGAACCTTTGCCACGAAGATTCCGTCTTTTTCTAGGGCCAGCATTTTTTGTTTTTCCAAGAGTTTTTCAAGGTCTCTAAGAAGCGAGGGTAGGTAGATTTCTTTTCCTGCGGGGAGGACTTCTTCTTTAAAAAAGCCTGTGTGCAGGGGCATTAGTTTGCTTGCGTCGTTTTTGCTGCATGCTACCAAATCTTTTTGCAGGGGGCTTGAAGTTTGACAGCAAAGTTTTTTCTTGTGGCGCATCAAAAAAAATGTGCGCTTTTCTTTTGGGCTAAGGGCAAGTGTTTTTTGCAGAAAGTCAATGTAGTCTCTTTTTCCTGCAAGGGCAAAGATGCTTTTTTTGCAAAAAAAATCCGAAAGGCTTTTGGCAATTTTTTTCTTTTTCTTGGGCAGGCAGCATAGGAGCGTGCTCTTTTCTTTAAAATAAAAAATCCCCTGAATCTTACCTGCATCTTTTATTAGAAAGATATCTGTGCTCTTGCGGATTATTTTTTCTGCAAGCTGGCAGCAGAACTTTTCGTAGGGCAGAACAAATTCAAGGGCATTTGCAAAGTCACCGTCTTTTTTGCAGGCGGCAACTTCTACGCCAGGTTTTAGCATTGGCCTTTTTAGTTCCTGAATGAATGGATTGGGGCAGGGATGCGGCCTCCGCGGTTAATGAAGTCTGCACAGCTGAATGTGTTTACATCCATTACCGGGCAGCCTCCCAAAAGACCGCCAAATTCAACCCATTCACCTGCCTTTTTGCCTGGGGCTGGGATAAGGCGAACGGCTGTTGTTTTGTTGTTTACCATGCCGATTGCCATTTCGTCTGCCATGATTCCGCTGATTGTGGTGGCTGGTGTGTCACCTGGGATTGCTATCATGTCAAGGCCAACAGAACATACGCATGTCATTGCCTCTAGTTTTTCCAGACATATTGAATGCTGCTTAACTGCGTTTATCATTCCTTCGTCTTCGCTTACAGGGATGAATGCGCCGCTCAAACCGCCAACGTTTGTGGAAGCCATTACGCCACCTTTTTTTACCATGTCGGTTAGCATTGCAAGGGCTGCTGTTGTTCCCGGGGCACCTGCACCTTCAAGGCCAATTTCTTCAAGGATGCGGGCAACGCTGTCTCCAACTTCCGGTGTTGGGGCAAGGCTTAGGTCTAGGATGCCAAAGTTTACGCCAAGACGCTTTGCGGCTTCACTTCCGACCATCTGTCCCATGCGGGTAATCTTAAAGGCCATCTTTTTAATTCCGTCTGCAAGCTCGTTGATTGGGCGGCCCTTGAATTCTTTTGCAGCAGCAAGGATAACTCCAGGTCCTGAAACACCAACGTTGATTACTGCATCTCCCTCTCCGGGACCGTGGAAGGCTCCTGCCATAAAGGGATTGTCTTCCGGTGCGTTTGTAAACACAACAAGCTTTGCGCAGCCGTTCACTGCACAGGAGGCTGAAGCTTCTGCCGTCTTTTTGATTGTTTCTCCCATGAGCTTAACGGCATCCATGTTGATTCCGTTTTTTGTAGTACCAACGTTTACGGATGAGCATACGTTGTCTGTAACTGCAAGTGCTTCCGGGATAGAGTCTATGAGTATGCGGTCTGCCTGGGTGATTCCCTTCTGAACAAGGGCAGAAAAACCGCCAATAAAGTTAACGCCAAGTTCCTTTGCGCATTTGTCCAAGGTGCGGCAGTATTCTACATAGGATTTTTCTCCGCTGGCACCGGCAACAAGGGCAATTGGTGTTACGGAGATGCGCTTGTTTATGATTGGCACTCCAAATTCTTTTTCTATGTCCTGCCCAACGCGAACAAGGTTTCCTGCGTAGCGCATGATTTTGTCGTAAATTTTCTGGTTTGCCTTTTTTGAGTCTTCGCAGGCACAGTCCAAAAGGGAAATGCCCATGGTAATGCAGCGGATGTCCAGCTTTTGGCACATGAACATGTTTACAGTTTCCTGAATTTCTACCGGTGAAAAAATCATCTTAAATCCTCTGACACAAAATGAATATGCCAATTATAGCGGATTGCGCTTTTTGTTGCAATTGCGGGGGTGACAGAAACGTGTAAGTTGGGTTTGGGCGCAACGGATAGAAAAATCTTTGGTGGTGGGACGTAGGAAAAAAACAAGTTGAAGCTTATTGTGTTTGCTTGCGAGTGGTTGCAGATAAGGTAGCGGCAGGGATTGGAGGGGCTTTAGTTGCCGTAGGCAATGGAGCCGGATGGCGGAACCCCGGAAAGCGCAAAAAAAATGGCCTCCTTGCCATTTTTTTTGCCGGGTTTTCTGGCGAAAACCCGCGTGCCTTTATGCAAACAATTGACGCGCCGTCCATGGCGCTATTTGGTTGCGAGAAAAAAATTGCAAGGTGTTTGCTTTTCTAGCATTTGTAAATAGAAGAAAGTGCCGCCCAAAAAAAGAAGAAAAAAATTCACTTTTATTGGGC
This sequence comes from Treponema sp., assembly GCA_017961705.1. GTDB lineage: Bacteria > Spirochaetota > Spirochaetia > Treponematales > Treponemataceae > Treponema_D. The sequence goes on along the minus strand of JAGCWT010000023.1, from coordinate 4,137 downwards.
AAGTTCCAGGGTGTTTCCGGAAGAGAGGTTTGCGCTGCCTTCGTCCGGGATTATGTAGAAGTCTCCGTCTGCTTCCCTGAGTGAACCTGTGGCTATTATGCTGGAGCCTGACATTACGTTTACCCTTGTTGAACCGTCGCCAGAAACTCTGCCCTTGTAGGCATTTCTTATGAATACGGGAGCGCCGCTTTGACCGGTGGGGCCTACTACAAAGCCTGCTATGCTGTCTGCAATTACGTTGCTGTTGAGGATTGCTTTGAATGCGAGGCTTGAGTTTACCGCGTAATCCCTCTGGTTCTTTACGGTCTTTAGCTGGGACTGCATTTTTTCTATCTCGCGCTGGGCTTCTTCGTTGATGCGCTTTGCCTCTTCGAGTTCTGCCTGCTGGGATGCTTGGGAAGCCTGGGACGACCCCTGCTGGGATGAAGTTTCTTCTGCCTGCTGGCTTTCCCTTGCGCTAAGGCTGCTTTCTGCGGAAGAAAGTTTTTGTTCCAGTTCTGCAATCCTTTGTTCAAGGCGGCTGGACTTTGCGCTTGCTTCTGCCAGTTGTTTTTCTAGGCTTACGCTTTGCTGCTGGCTTTCTTCTATTTTTTGCTGCAGGGCGGCTGACTGGCTTGCCTGGTATTCAAGGTTTGTGGCTTTTTGCTTTTCGTGGTCAAACTGCTGGTTAAGGGCATCCACTTCTTTCTTTTTGTCTTCCATCTCTTTTGAAAGGGAAGCTATCTGCTCGTTCAGTTTTTCCAGCTCGGAATTCTTTGCCTTTATTTCGCTGGATGCGGAAGAGGTTAGGGCTGCTATAATATTGTAGGAAAGTTTTCGCTCTGCCGGAACAAGTGCCTTCATGGAATTTTTGTAGGGAATTGAAGATGCCTGCTGGTAGAGGGCAAAGAGGTTTTCGTAGTCTGCCTGTGCCTGTTTTAGCGATGCGGAAAATTCCTGGCTTGTGTCTCCAGCAAGTTTTATGAATGCGTTTGCATCAAAGATGGAAGGGCCCAGTTTGCTTTCTGCATCAGAGATTATCTTGTTTACTTTTGAATCCTTTATTGTTGGGTCAAGGGATGCGAGTTCACCTTCGTAGCGGCTTGCAATTTCGCGGGTGGCCTTTCGCCTGTCTTCTATGCTTTTTTGCCTTGTTTCCTGGAGTTCCTTTGCGGCCTGGTCAAGCTTGTCCTGGAAATTCTTTGTGGTGCGGCTTTTTTCAAGCTCGTAGATTTGCCTTTCGCTGTCCATCTGCTGTTCATATTTTTGTGCGCGGGCAACGTTTTCGCTGTCAAAGTTTTTGAGCTGTTCTTCGTACTGCTTTACTTCCGTTTCTGCTGCCAAAAGCGGTGCGTCAAATTCCGTGTGGGCGGCAAGAACCTCTGCGTTGTAGTCTTCGCGGATTTTTGCCCTCTTTTCCTTTTTTACGTCATCCGGCAATGTGGAGTCTGCAAGAACTTCCAGGTCGTTGTCCATGGCAAGCTTTGCGGCGTTAAGGCGTGCTTCCAGGTTGCCCTTAAGCTCTGAGCGGCGCTTTGTTGCTTCGTCGTAGTTTTCCTGCGTCTTTTGCAGCTGGCTGAACAAGTCCTGGAGGCCAAGGTTTGCAAAGGAAGAAAAGTTTATTTCTATTTTTTCATTGCTCTTGGAAAGGCCTTTTACCGTGAACACTGTAACAAGGATAACTACAAGTGCCGTGGCTGCAAGGGTTATCCAGACCGACCAGCGGATGTTTCTTCCCGTCTTTTGGTATTCAGTTTCAAGGTCGTAAACGTCAACTTTTTTGGTGCGGCGGAGTGGGGCAAGTTCATCTCCCAAAAAGAGCATTAGTTCCCTTTCGATTTTGCTGGGGATGGATTCCGCTTTTGCCGCAGGGACAAGGTTCTTTTCGTTTTGCGCAGATTTTGTTTCTATTAAGTCCAGGCTTGTGTCCTGTTTTGCGTCCTGGTTCTTGCCAAAACCTGTGTCTTGTTTTTTGCCAAGGCTTGTGTCCAGACTGGTGTCCTGTATTGTGCCCAGACCTGTGTCCTGGTTCTTTTTGGCTGCCAGAGAATTTATTTTGTTGTCATTGTCCATATTCCACTCCAGTTTGCAGGTGCGCTCTTTAATCCCATGCGCTCAAGGAAGACTTTTGAAACTTCAAGGTCCGACAGCTTAAAGAATTTTCTGGCAGACTTCCAGTCACCGTCGTAGTAAGCGGCCAGTGCCTTTTCGTAAACTTCAAACTTTTCTTCAAGCTCTTCGTGCCCGTCATCGAATGTGTCCAGAGGGTAGAAAATCTTCTTGCCCTCGGTTTTTCCCTTTACCTGAATTGTGTCTATCTCGTAGAACTTGTAGCGCTCGCTTGTTGGGGCAACCTCTTTCTTTATGTATTCAGAGACAATTACAGGCAGGCGGTAAACCCTAGTTACACCTTCAAGCCTAGAAGCAGAGTTTACGTTGTCACCAATAACCGTGTTGGTCATGTGCTCGTCCGAACCGATGTTGCCGTAGAAAACGGTACCGCCGTCTATACCAACGCCTATGTCAAGCAGAACCGCCTTGTAAACCCTTTCCTCTGCATCCGTAAGCTTTCTGGTAAGCTCTATCTTCTTGCGCTGCTCCTTCATCTTGCGCCTAAGTTCAGCAGTTACGTATGTAATTTCCCAGCCTGCGTCTATTGCCTCAGCAGACTTTATTGTGCCGCTGTTGTATGTGCCAAAGATTGCAAGGATTGCGTCTCCAATGATTGAGCCAACAACACCGTTCATCTTGTGCACGTCGTGGATTACGCTGTTGTAGTGGACGTTCAAGAGGTCGATTATCTCGTTGCCAAGAGTTTCCGTGCGGTAGGTAAAGCTTTTTATGTCGCTAAAGAGAATGGTAAGTTCCCTCTGCTTGCCTTCCAAGCGGATTGTGTGGTCTGTGTAAGCCTTTGAAACAACGTCTTTGGAAACGAATTTCTGGAAGGTGGAAAGCAGGTTGTTTACGGAAACCGAAAGCGTGTTGAAGGAAGCTGCCATGTAGGTGACGTCGTCGTTGGGGGCGTCGTCTATGTTGATAACTTCGAGCTTTGACCTTTGCTGCATGTCGTAAAGGCTTTGGGTAATGCTTGAGATGCTCTGGAAAATCTTTTTGAACATGTAGATTCCAAGCACCACAAAGAGGCATGTAAGCAAAATGATGATAAGAGAAATGATGAGGGTTATCTTGCGGGAGAATTTGTCAGTGTCCATTCGGGCTTCTGCTCGTACCAAGAAAACGTTCCAACCTTCAATGTACTTGTAGACTCCAAAGTATTCGCCTGCCTTTTTTCCCTTGGTGTTGTTCTTTGCCTGTTCGGAGAGGTCAAAAGAAATGCGGCCTTCACGGATTCCCCTGTCAAAGTTGCTGTTGAGCGTGGCAAGACATTCTTCATCGGAAAAAGAAGTCAGCTGCATTCCGCTTGCACTTATGTAAAAGAAAAGCTTGCCGGTTCTGTCAAAGGCAAGGGCAAGGCTGTTGGGGTTGGAAAAATCTTCTGCTGCGGAACTTTCCATGGCCTGGACACATTCGTTCTTGTTGTGCTTGTAGGAATAGACCTGGTACTGGTTCTGGGCGTTCTTGTAGATGTCCTTCAGCTGCGTTACGGTCAGTTTGTTTGTAAGCTCAATAACCTGCCTCTGCGTCATCTGGATAGAGATAAGGTTTGTCATAAAGTTAGACATAAGGATGAGCGAGATAAAAATTACAAGAATCCGTGCGGAAAGCGGAATAATAGGCGTTTTGCCCACATACTGAAAAAATCGTTTTTTAGACACGCAAGCCCCTCGGTGGCAGGGTTCCGCAAAGGGTGGAATCTGCCCAGTATTTTTTAGTTATAACTTTATTTTATCTTGAAATAGCTGGACTGTCAAATTTTAATTCATACTTTAATTTCTTTAATTTTTGCGGCACTTGCTTGGTCATACAAATGTTTTTTTTTAAGAACATCTTGCCATTTTTTTACTGTAAACAAATAGCGCTATATGAAGTCCGGTCCCTGAGGCTCTCGAAGGGCCGTGTAAAATACTGGCAAAAATGGCAAGGAGGCCATCTGTTAGGGGCTTTCCGGGGTTCCGCTTTCGCTAATATGTTGTGTCTTTTGTCAAGTACAAAAATCAGGTAAGATCATTCGGCAATTCACCACTCTAATATTCTTGG
>JAGCWT010000022.1 GCA_017961705.1 Treponema sp. | reverse complement strand
GCCAAAAAGTTATACATTGGTACAACCCGCATTTTTGAGGATGTTTGCTGCTATGGAAAGTTTTGTTGCCGTCATGTCTTTATTTAATATAGCATGTTTTAGGGGGATTAGTAAATGCTGCTACCTTGCTATGGGCCTTTTGTCTTTGCGGGCTTTTACAGAGAGAGCCTAGCCCCGATTGGAGCACCGCCGGAGGCGTTCTGGAGGGAGTGAGCGGAGCGAACGAGTGGAAGAATGGAGCGCTAGCGGAAGTGCGCAAAGCGGGGAAAAACGCCCTCCATGGCGTTTTTCCCCATGAGTTTTCTTACGAAAACTCACTCGTCTTGTATGCTAATGAATGACGCGCCGTCCGTGGCGCTAATAGTTTTAGAAAAACGACATGGGGTTGACCGGCAGGTAGTGCCGGGCACAGTAATAATAAGAGCGTGCTCCAGAATAATATAGAAGAAAAAAACGAATGTTGACCAAATGGAGATTTTTCTGTAAAATAGTTTTTGTAAAAAGTTGTAAAACTTGTGCGTAAAACACTTGCGCAAATCCCCTAAAAATTTGCTTTAAGGAATGAACGCTATGAAAAAAGAGCTTTACGATTCATTTAAGAAAATTTGTGTGCAGGCAAAGGAAATCTCCGATATGCCTGAACTTTCCCCCAGTCAGATTGACAGAATTTTTCTTCATGTGAGCAATTCGGATATGGAGACGACCATCCGCACAATTTCGCACGCATACCACATGATAAAGACGGAGCTTGAAGGCAACTAGGGAAGGGCTTCTTTTAGTCTAGTCTTCCAGGTTTGACTTTAGCACATCAAGATTTTTCCTCATTGCGTTAAGGTAGGATTCCTTTGTTTGCGGGGTGTCGCTGTCTGTGCCGTCTTTGCCAAAGGGACCTGTAACTGCCGGGTCGAGTTCCTGTACTTTGATTCCAGTCTCTTTTGCTATAACTTCTGCGGCGGATGATGAATACTGCGGTTCTGCAAAGAGCATGGGCACTTTTGAGCCTTTTGTCTTGGCATCTTTTATGAGGGCGACCAAATCTGCAAGTTCGCGCGCGCTGGGTTCCGTTCCGGGTTCACGTTCGACTACTGCCACGGTGTTAAGGCCAAATTCGCTTGAAAAGTAGGGGAAGGCTTCGTGGAAGGTGATTACGCTGCGGCCTTTTAGTCCCTGGAGTTCTAAATGCATTTTGTCGGAAAGTTCTTGTATTTTTTCTGCGTAGGAAGCGGCATTTTTTTCGTAGGCGGAGGCATTTTGCGGGTCGAGTTTTTTTAGTCCTTCCGCTATTTGCTTTACCTGCCAGATTGCTCCGCTGGGGCTTACCCAGATGTGGGGGTTTTCTTCTATTAAACTATAGCCTTGGGATGCTATGATTGTGCTGTCTTTTTTTGCTTCTAGGGCTTTTTCTAGGAAGTCTTCCATCCCGGCTCCGTTTGCAACAAGAATGTCGCATTTTTCTATAGACTGCATGTCTTTTGTTGTTAGCTGGTAGTCGTGCAGGCAGCCTGTGTTTGCGGGGGCAATCATGGAGACTTCTGCGTTTGTGCCTTCCGTTATGTTAAGGAGCATTACGTAGAGGGGGTAGAAGGTGGCTAGGATTTTTGGTTTTTTGTCTTGTGTTTCTGTTGCGGTTTGTTGAGGGGCTTTTTTCTTGCAGGCGGTAAGGCTTGGCAGAAGGAGTGCTAGTAAAAGTGCTGCCGCTATGAATGTTTTGTAAAAGAAGGTGAGCGGCTTTTTGTTCTTGTTTGCGGTTTTATTGCTTGCGGTTTGCTTGTTTGCAATTTGCTTGTTTGTCTGGAAAAAAATCATGCATTGACCATAGTTTAAATTTCGCTTTGCGTCAATGGGGAGGTTTGGGGGATTTTTTTACGCATTCCTGTCAGATTCTGAATTTCTTCTGCATATATATAGTATAGAGGAAATTATATTATGACAAATATTTCAAAAAAATCTTTTCACATACTGAATCCCCGTCTTGACCCTAACTTTAAGGCCATCTTTACCCAGAACACACAGGCCTCAAAGATTGCGCTAAAGTCCTTCCTTTCAGCGGCAATCGGGCGTGATGTAAAGGAAGTTACAGTCGTTCAGAATGAGGATGCCTCTTTGTACAAATTCCAGCGGGCGGTGGACTACGACATTAACTGCGAGTTTGCGGACGGAACCAAGGCTCAGGTGGAGATGCAGGGCTTTGACCAGCAGTACGACTACGGCAAGCGTGCTGAATACTATGCGGCCCGCCTTGTCTCTTCCGTGATGGAGGTTGGTGACGACTGGAACTCCGTGGCGCAGGCCTATCAGATTTCCGTGCTGGACTTTGTCTTTGACAGGGGTAACACAAGCCCCATCCACCACTACCAGATGGCAGACCTGGGCGACGGGGCAAGGCTTTCTGGCAGGCTGAACGTAATCTTTATGGAGCTGCCCAAGCTTCCAAAAGTGGTAAGTGCGGATGATGCAAAAAACTTGCCAAGCTTGCTCAAATGGTGTAAATTCTTAAAGGAAGCGGACAATCCTGGGAGCCAGGATTTGATAAGGGCAATTGCGGAGTCGGAGGACGGCATAATGAAGGCAAGCGATACTCTTAAAAACATAAGCGACGACGGCTGGCGCTGGGTAATTCAGGGGCAAATCGAGGGGAAAAAGCGCGACTACACGAGCGGCCTTCTGGCGGCGGAAAGGCGAGGTCGTGCAGCAGGGCTTGAACAAGGTCTTGAGCAAGGAATAAAAGAAGGACTTGAAAAGGGCATAGAACAAGGACTTGAACAAGGAATGCTTCAAAAAGCAATTGAGACTGCAAAAAAACTTTTAGGAGACGGAATGCCCCCTGAAAAAGTGGCAAACTATTGTTCCATTCCGCTGGAAGAAGTGTTAGAGCTTAAAGGCGAAATTTGATATTTCCAAGCCCCATTGCGTATTATTGAACTAACTGTGCAAAATTGCTATAATTACGCAATTCAACTGAATTTGTAGAGGAAATTATGCTAACACTTAAGTTCGGCGGAACAAGCATGGGGTCCGCACAGCGCATTTTGGACAGCGTGGAGATTATGATTGGACGGGCCAACAAAGACCGCATTTCCGTTGTGGTAAGTGCCGTTGCCGGTGTTTCAAACAAGCTGCAGGAGGCAATTGACGGCTGCGTTTCGGGGCAGACTCCCGATCTTTACGTGCAGCAGCTTCGTTCAACCCATACGGATATTCTTGCTGAATTAAAATCAACTCTTCCTTCTTTAAATACAGAGGCGGTTACAAAGAAAATCGACCCGCTTTTTGAGGATCTTAAGAAGCTCCTTTCTGCCATAAGCGCTTTTGGTGAGTGCCCGGATAACGCCCACTGCCGCATCATGGGTATGGGAGAACTTCTTTGCTCTCCGATTGTAGAGGCCGTTCTTGTTGCAAAGGGACAGAGCGTCTTGCTTTTGGACAGCCGCAAGTTCATCTTTACCACTGGCAGCCAGAAGGAAGGAGATCCTGACTATGCACGCTGCGCAGAGGCACTTGCATCTTACCGCGAGGGTTCATCTGCCCGCATCCTTTTGTTCCCAGGATTCATCTGCTCATGGATTGGCGGTTCTGGAAAAGAGCCAGTTCCCGGACTTTTGGGACGCAACGGAAGCGACTTTAGCGCAGCAATCGTAGGTTCATCACTTGGCGCATCCAAGGTTGAATTCTGGACTGATGTTGACGGTATTTACACAGCCGACCCCCGCGTTGTAAAGGAAGCCGTTCTTGTGGACGACCTTACTTACGAAGAGGCAATGGAACTTTCCTTCTTTGGAAGCAAGGTTCTTCACCCAAAGACTTTGGCACCTCTTGCCGCAAAGAATATTGAAGCTTGGAGCCTTAACAGCCGCAATCCGTCTGCAAAGGGCACACGCATTGCAAGGGGACCCATTCCAGAAGCAGCAAAGACTGGCCCAGTACGCGGAATAAGCTGCCTAAAAGACTGTTCAATGATAAGCGTTAGCGGTTCCGGCATGAAAGGCCGCAAGGGTATGGCCGCCCGTATATTCAATGCGGTAGGCAACGCAGGCATTTCCGTCCTCCTTATTACCCAGTCTTCATCCGAATACATGCTTTCATTCTGCGTAAGAAAGGCTTATGCAGACAAGGTTCTTGACGTTCTAAAGAATGAATTCTCCCTAGAAATTTCTACAAAGCTCATAAACCCAATCGACGTTCACAAGGACTGTGCCATAGTTTCCATCGTTGGCGACGCAATGAAGCAGAAGCGCGGTGTTGCAGGAACCTTCTTTGATGCACTTGCAAGCCGCGACGTAAACATCCTTGCCATTGCACAAGGCCCAAGCGAACGGTCAATTTCCGCAGTAATCAACGGCTACGACGGAGACACGGCAGTTCGCATTGCCCACAAATTCTTCATAAACGCAAAACAGTCAATCCAGGTCTTTGCATTCGGAGTTGGAACAATCGGCGGTACCATGGTTGACCAGATCCGCGACCAGCAGGAAGCCCTCCTTGAACAGGGAATCGACATCCGCGTAATGACAATTGCCAACATAGACGGCATGATAAAAGCCAAGCACGGAATCAACCTAAAGGACGACTGGCGCAAACAGGTAAAGGACCACGGAACAAAGACAAACCTGGACGAAATCCTTGAATTTGTTCGCGAGACAAAGCCGCTCAACCCAATATTCGTAGACTGCACGGCAAGCTACGACCTGCCCGAACGCTACATAGACATTCTCGAAGCAGGAATGAACATTGCAACCCCAAACAAGCGCGCAAATTCCATGAGCATGGACTTCTACAGAAAGCTCCGCGAAACCGCAAACCGCATGCACGTCCGCTTCCTCTACGAGACAAACGTTGGTGCAGGCCTTCCAATAATCGACACACTGCAGAATCTCTTTAAGTCCGGTGACCGTCTTACAGCTTTCAACGGAATCATGTCCGGTTCTTTAAGCTACATCTTTGGCAAACTGGATGAAGGCAAAAAATTCAGCGAGGCAGTTCTGGAAGCAAAGGAGCTCCGCTACACGGAACCAGATCCGCGCGACGACCTTAAGGGAACAGACGTTGCCCGCAAGGCACTGATTATCGCCCGCGAGTCCGGAATGGAACTTGAGCTTGAAGACATAAAGATGAACTCAATCTTCCCCGAAGGATTCTCTCTTGACGGAACTCCAGAAGAATTCCTTAAGCGCCTCCCCGAACTTGACTCTTACTTTGCAGACAAAATCGCAGAACTCAAGAAGCAGAACAAGGTCTTGCGCATGGGAGCCAGCATTAAAGACGGCAAGGTTAGTGTAGGCATGCTGGAAGTTGGACCGGAAGATCCTCTCTACCCGGTAAAGGGCGGCGAAAATGCATTCGTCTTCTTTACGGCACGCTACACACCAATTCCTCTTACCGTACGCGGATACGGAGCAGGTGCAGGTGTTACGGCAGCAGGTGTCTTTGGAGACATTCTCCGCACCGTAAGCTGGAACTTCAACAACTAAAATAAGGCGGGGGCACTTCTTTTTGAATTGTCCCCTCTTTTTTTCTTTTTTGGAGCACATTGGTTTAAAAAAACTGTTCGGGGCACTACATATCAGTTTATCCTTCAGAAGAAGTAGCGCCACGGACGGCGCGTCTTTTGTTAGCAAACGAAACTGGCAAGTTTTCGCCAGAAAACTTGCGGGATAAAATGCCACGGAGGGCATTTTATCCCGCTTTCCAGGG
>JAGCWT010000248.1 GCA_017961705.1 Treponema sp. | reverse complement strand
TTTCCGCATAGGCATTAAAGTCGTTGCCAACTGGAACAACCGCTGCCTGTTCAAAGTGGAGCCATGCCGGGAAAGCGCCTGCATAGTTTTCTATGAGGATTCCCATAAAGCGCTCAAGGCTTCCCAAAACGGCTCTGTGCAGCATAACCGGGTGGTGCTTCTGGTTGTCCGCACCAATGTATTCTGCGTTAAGGCGTTCTGCACTCGGAAGCTGGTAGTCAAGCTGGATTGTTCCGCACTGCCACTGGCGTCCGATTGCGTCTATAAGCGTAAATTCCAGCTTTGGACCGTAGAATGCACCTTCTCCGGGCTGAATCTCGTATTCCATACCTGCAGCCTTGCAAGCTTCGCTAAGTGCTGATTCTGCATGCTGCCAAGTCTTTTCGTCTCCAACATGGTCTTCAGGCATTGTGGAAAGCTTTACGAGAAGGTTCTTGTCAAAGCCAAAGTCCTTGTATACGTCAAGCAAAAGAAGGCAGAACTTCTTTACTTCCGCTTCAATCTGGTCTTCCGTACAAATGATGTGGGCATCGTCCTGGACAAATCCCCTTACGCGCATAATTCCGTGCAGGGTTCCGCTGGGCTCGTTGCGTACGCAGTGACCAAATTCTGCCAGGCGGAGTGGCAAGTCCTTGTAGCTCCTTGTGCGGCTCTTGAATATTTCCAGTGCGCCGGGGCAGTTCATCGGTTTTACTGCAAAGAGGCGCTTTTCGCTTTCCGTAACGAACATGTTCCTCTGGTAGTGTCCCCAGTGGCCGCTGCGTTCCCAGAGTGTGCGGGGCATGATGGCCGGAGTGTTCACTTCCTGGTAGCCGTCTGCCACAACCTTCTGCCTCATGTAGTCCTGCAGGGTTACGTACATCTGCCATCCGTTGGGGTGCCAGAAAATCTGACCCGGATCTTCGGGATCAAGGTGGAACAAATCCATCTGAACGCCAAGCTTGCGGTGGTCGCGTTTGTCCGCTTCCTCCATCATCTTAAGGTAGTCCTTTAAGTCGTTTGGCTTGTAGAAGCAGACAGCATAAACGCGGCTGAGCATTGGGCGGGATGAATCTCCCTTCCAGTAAGCACCTGCCATTTTTGTAAGCTTAAAGCTCTGTGCGTTGATTTCTTTTGTATTGGAAACGTGGGGGCCACGGCAAAGGTCAAGGTAACCGTCCTGCTCGTATGTGGTAATAAGCTCGCCTTCCGGAAGATCGTTAATCAGCTCAACCTTGTAAGGCTGGTCTGCAAAAAGCTTGAGGGCTTCTTCCTTGCTAACTTCTTTGCGTACAAAGTCGTGGTTGCCGGCAAGAATCTTGCGCATTTCCTTTTCCACTTCGCCAAAATCAGATTCTGTCATCTTGTGGTCGGCGGGAAAGTCAAAATCGTAGTAAAAACCGTTGTCTATTGCCGGACCGATAGCGATTTTTGTACCAGGGAATAATCTAAGGATTGCTTCTGCCATTACGTGTGCGCAACTGTGGCGTACCGTCTGAAGTTTTTCATCAACAGCCATGTCTTTTACCTTTTTCTTGTTTGATATATCAGCATAAGATAAACTTTTTTTTCTTTTATATCAAGTGCGGGACTTTTTGCGGGGCTATTTGCTCAGTTGCCTTTGCTTTGTTTCTTTGATTTTTGGACGGTATTACTCCGCTCTACCATTCAGTCCTTGGCTAACTCGACCGGAAGACTCATTTCGTCACCGCCGTTCCGCCCTTCGCCTATTCGGCTCATACCGCTGGCGCGGTACTAAAGGGGCTCCATGGCGGCGTAGGCTTGGTTTGGCTGCCTTTTACCGGCTGCTTCAACTGCGTCCAATTTCAAGCTCTTTTCCATCCTGATTCTGCATTCCGCGGCCACTCTCTTCGCTCTTGTTCATAGCGTCGTCATATTCGCTGCTGCAGTATGCCGATGCAAAGCTCGACAGGGAAATTGTCAGCAGAGCCGAAAATGTAAAACCCATAAAATTCATGACTTTCATATTTGCCTCTTTTAAATAAGACACCCGAATCAAGTCAATATGCTACCGTAAATTTTTGGACAAATTTAACATTTTGCATTTCATTCAGTGGGAATTTCTACCGATTTATATAATATGCCCCACTGTATTAATTTTTTTAGTTTCATTCACCGCAACCCCATAAAAAGCATGGCCGCCTTTTTTATGGCATTCTTCCTGTGTGCAGCAGGCAACACATGCACTGCCCAGGTAAGCCAGAAGAGGCAGGACTTTATTGACTACGCGCTAACCCTAAGAGGCATCCCCTACAAATACGCAGGATTTTCAAAAAACGGCCTTGATTGCAGCGGAATGGTGGCTTATGCGGCAAAATACGGCATACGCGAAAACCTGCCAAGAAGTGCCAGCGGAATGTGGGACAAATGCAAGCACCTAAAAGAAGAAGAACGTGAACCCGGAGACTTAATCTTTTTTGCTGTAAAAAATACAAAGGGTGTACTCCACATCTCCCACGTGGGAATCTACCTTGGAATGTACCGCGGAGAAGGTGCCCTCAACGGAAAGAGGCTTTTCCTACACGCAGCAAGTGCAGGCCGCGAAACCGGAGTAATAATTTCTCCCATAGACGACAAATATTGGAGCAAGCGCTTTTACGGCTACGGACGCTTCCTGCCCAGCACCGGAGAATCCGAAATGGAAACAGAAGCAAAAGCCGCCGCCGAAGCCGCAAGAGATGAACCCCCGCCAGAAGACAAGACCACCCCGGAAGACCTGGAAGCAGAAGACGCAGACCTCACGGATGCAGAAAGAGCAGCCCGCCGCGTAAAAAAAGCTATCGAGCGCCCCAGAAAAGCCGCCAGCCTAATGGACAGAGAGCCAGATGAGCTGTAAACAAAAGTGTTATTTGCTTTTTTTATAGAGTAAATTGATAAATAAGAAAAATGGGTTCTTAGGGCGAAAGCCCTAAGCCGTGCCCGAGGAAAAGGGGAGGTTTGGAGGGGAGAAACCAACGGGCTTCGGACTCTGAGTGGGTTTCTCCCCTCCAAATTCGGGGTGCAAGGGTACTCCCTTGAAAATCTCTTTTTACAATAAAACTTTATTGGTAACCAAAAACAAAAGGCAGTTGTTTAATAAGTATGAAAACATTAAAACGCATTTACACATTATTTTATTTATTGGTATTATTTGGATTTGCGTCATGCTCCGCCAACCTTTCGCTCAAAGCGCAAAACGACGGCAGCGTAAAAACTGACTTTACGGCAGACATGGGCGCATATTTATCGCAGGCTTTGGAAGGAATCTCTGCAAACATGGGCGGCGGCAAAGACATAATCAATGCGGCATCCCTCAAAAAAGCATTCACCGGAAGCGACTTTACCGGAGTTTCTGCAAATGTTCCCAACAAGCAGACCGTAATCGTAAGCGGAACAATCGTCCCTTTAAAGCAGCAAAAGACCTTTAAGGGCGTAAAAACATCTTCGTTCGTAAAGTGCGAAAACAACAAGCTTACCCTTACACTTTCACCTGCATTGCTCCAGGGCTTCTACAATTCAATGGGGCAGGAAGACAGAACCTACCTGGACCTCTTTATGGCACCAATTTTCACTGGCGAAAAAATGACCCAGGCCGAATACAAGGAACTCGTTGCCTCTGTCTACGGCCAGGAACTTGCAGACGACATGCAGAAAGGCAAAATCGTCATTACGCTAACCGTTCCCGACGGCAAAAGCATAAAAAATTCCGGTGCAAAAATCGGCCAGTCAAAAGCAAGCGCAAATTCCAAGCGCCTTACCTTTAGCATCCCAATGCTGGAATTCCTTACCCTTCAAACAGAAAAAACAGCCTTCATAAGCTGGTAGTCTTTAAATTTCTGGAGCGGGCTTGTAAAAAAAAGCAGCGCCATGGATGCGCGTCATATGTTTGCTAACAAAACTGGTAAGTTTTCGTAGAAAACTTACGGGTAAAAAATGCCAAGGAGGGCATTTTTTACCCAGGGCTTTCCGGGGCTTGCCCGCCTTTACGGCGCGCGGCCTGTCCGTTCCGGCCAGTCGCCTTCGGCCCCCTCCAATCCCAGCTACGTCCGATTTGCAAGTACCGCCTTTAAGCTACAATTTTTTCCTCCAAAAAAAGTGCCGTTTGTTCAATTTTTTATTATATTTCAAACATGACGATTACAATAAGATCAGCAAACGACGCAACAATCGCAATAGACTTCAACGGAAAATTCACCCCCGGAATGTTAAACAGCGTCCGTTCCGTACCGGGCAGAAAATACAATCACCAAGAAAAAATATGGCTCATTCCAGACACCCAAAAGGCTTCCGACACATTAATGGAGAATCTGTATAAAACCGGTGAATTCAATTATACTCAAATCGAATCAGAAAACAGCAGCGTAATTCAAAACAATGCCTCCGGCAATTCCCTGGAACTTCAAAAGCTCAAAGAAATCCTCATAACCCGCCACTACAGTTCCCGCACAATCGAAAACTACCTTTTCTGGTCAAAAAAGTTCTTGCACTCGCACAAAATTGCGGAATCAAGCGTGCAAAAACAGATCAACAGCTTCCTTACAAATCTCGCCGTAAACGAACACGTAAGCGCATCCACCCAGAACCAGGCACTCGCAGCCCTGCTCTTTTTCTTCCGCTTTGTCCGTGGCGAAGAAGTCGAAAACCTCAAAAACCTCATTCATGCCAAGAACAAAAAGCGTGCTCCCGTAGTTTTGACCAAAAAAGAAATCAGCTCAGTAATAACACATCTTCAAGGAAGCAGGCGCCTTGCCGCAGAACTCCTTTACGGAACCGGAATGAGGTTGAACGAACTTCTTAGCCTAAGAATTCTTGATATTGACTTTGACCGCGCAGAAATCACAATCAGATACGGAAAAGGCGGAAAAGACAGGCGCGTCATGCTGCCCAAAAGCCTTGTACCCAAGCTAAAAAAACATATTGAGGAAGTTAAAAAGATTCACGAAAAAGACCTTGCGGACGGTTGGGGAAAAGTCCTGCTTCCGCCAACTATTATGAACCGTTCGCCCGATTGTGCAAAAGAATTCCGCTGGCAGTGGCTTTTTCCCCAAAAGAACCGGTGGAAAAATGACAAGACCGGGGAAGAAGGCCGCCATCACATAGACGAAAGCATTTTGCAGAAAGCCGTAAAAAAAGCCGTCTGCGATGCGGGAATTATAAAAAACGCCAGCTGCCACACATTCCGCCACTCCTTTGCAACCCACTTGCTCGAAAATGGCTACGATATCCGCACCGTCCAAGAACTCCTGGGCCACAGCGACGTACGCACAACCATGATTTACACTCATGTTCTCAACCAAGGAGCAAAAGAAGTCCAAAGCCCCCTCGACGAAATCTTAAAAAACAACCCCACCGCACCTTAAACGGTTTCCGCCTAAAATTCTTGCGGTTCAGTATATTTTATGCTACCATAAAGATGTACCCCAAAAATTCACCCGCAAATTAACCGGCACCCTAGCCATGCCAGTGAATTTAAACGGATACGGCGAAATTTTGTTATGGCGACAGGCCACTGGCCTGCCCTTTTTAGGGAAGAAGCATGAAGAAAAGTTGTGGTATTTTATTTTCTATAGTCTTTTTAATATCTTGTTCCCAAAAGGAAAAGACAAATTATAAAAACATAAAAGAGGTAACAAAAGTGCATGATACAGTTGAAGAAAAAAATCTAAAAAATATTTCCTTAAGTAAATTTGTTGAAAAGTATAAACCTATAAAATGCGTGATTCCTGATAATGAATTAGTTGAAAAATATACAGAATTAGTTCCTGATGAATTGATTGAACTTTGGCAAACAGCCGGATTCGGTTTTTATAAGTTTAAGGATTGTGAACTACAAATTATAAATCCTGATTTATATATACAAAATCTCTGCGAATGGTTTAATAGACCAGTTACTTACGATAGAATTCCAATAGCAATATCGCCATTCGGAATAATTATTTATTATCGAAAATTATCCGAAACGGATTATGATTTTGCATATCTCGATCCTCACACATCACAGTCTGAAGTGTTATCATGGAATATTTCATCCTTTTTTAATGACTTACTGCTTGATAAGGATATAAAAAACTTTTTATTTGAACCAGAACTGACTGTCAAAGCTGCTAAGAATAAAGGTTCTCTTGATATAAATGAGATGTTTACCTTTGTGCCAGCATTGCGACTTGGTGGAAATAGGACTTTAGAATATGTAGATAAATGTAATGCACAAGTTCAATTGGATATATTGCTTCAACTCGCAAGAGAAAATAATTAAGAACTATTGAATATTTTTTAATCGAGTCAAGCTCGATTAAAAAATGAAATTGAACTTTAGGGTTTACGCAAGGAAGTGGTAGTACGCGGCTTTACGCCGCTTAGGAAAAATATAATAATAGAAGTGTAAGCTTCAAAAATTTGTACAGAAAATTTCATAAAAAAATATTTATGAAATCTAATTTTGTATAAGAAATATATTTGCCATAACAAAGGTTCGTAGCCGACAGCGGGTCAAGCCCGCTGCGGTACAACCAGTTGTTATGTGGACGCCCGCACTGGGGCGCGTGGAGAAAAAATTGTCAAGAAGCATTCACTGGACATATAAAATATTTAAGAATAAATCAAAAAAAGAAATAATTGACATGTGTGATTATGATAATCCTGATTATGCAGTTGTTGAATT
>JAGCWT010000247.1 GCA_017961705.1 Treponema sp. | reverse complement strand
TTTTTTGTTCTGATTTTTTTCATAAGTCCTCCGTAAAATATCAGTTAGATTCCATATTCAAACAAAGCCGGCATAACAACCGTCTTTAATAAAAGCGTTATGTAAATTGCAAGTGCAGTCATGGAAAGTGGTTCCGTCATTTGCATAAAGACTTTTGACCACTCTTCGTTTTTCTTTTCTAGGCTTTTGCAAATTGAATTTAGTGCCTTGTCTGCCCGCCCTGTCTGTTCTGCAAGTTCTATTTGCAAAAGAAATTCTTCCCCGAATCTTTGGCATGCTTTGGAAGCCTTGTGCCCGTGCTCTAAGTCGCAAAGGGCAAGAATTATCTGCTTCTTTAACTTTTTGTTTTCCTTTGCTGCAAGAAGCGATGTTTTTAGTGCGTTGTAAAAATCAAGCCCTGATGCCGTAAGGAAGTTTAGTATTTTGAATGCATCTATGTATTCTTCTCTTGAAAAAAGATTTTTTATTGCAAGGCAGAAAGCGATGATGCATGCGGCCAGGAATAAGTTTGCGCTTATGCAACCCTTTATGGCATTTTGTTTGTATAACTCAAAGTCAAATTTGCCGCTTATGTTTGGAATGATGCTTTTTCCGAATGTCATTAGAAGAATGCAGCCTGCCATTGCCACAAGCGTTACAAAGACCGGGTAGATGATTGAAAAAATAAGTTTTTGCTTCTTTTGCTTTAGCCCGTATTCCCTGCGGTATAAAAAATTGAATATTTTTTTTATGCTGCCTCCGCTTTGTGCACAGGAAACGAATGCTCCGTATATTGAATTGAATTCTATTGCGGAACATTTTTGTAAGGCCACAGAAAACAAGGAACCCTGCTGCAGGTAAAGATCTATTTCTTCTGCTGCTTTGCGTACGGCTTTTTTTGCGGACTTCATCTTTTGAATTATGCAAAGGGCTTTTGAAAGTGCTATGTCTGATTCTAAAAGTGAATTAAGAATCTTTACAAACAAGAATCTGTTTTTATTTGCCATTTGAAACCTCTATCTCTGCTTCTAACTTTCCGTTAATTAGCCTTTGCGAAATGACTCCCTTTGTGACTTCTTCTACTAACGAAGAACTTTCGCCAAGGTTTATGAGACGCAGCTTTGCCTGGGAAATACTTCCTGTGTGAAGAGTTGCAAAAACAAGATGGCCTGTTAGAGCTGCCTGCAGTGCAACTTTTGCGGTAAGACTGTCCCTTATTTCTCCAATAAAAATTACGTCCGGGTCCTGCCTAAAAACTCTTCTTAGTGCATCTGCAAAGTCCATGTCGTGGCCTGGCTGAACCTTAACCTGTGTAACTCCCGGTAAGACATATTCCGGCGGATCTTCCAAACTGATGATTTTTTTTGTGTCGTTTTGGCTCTTTCTGATTTCTTCTAGAATTGCTCCTGCTGTGGTAGACTTTCCTGAACCAGTAGGACCGCAGATAAGGATAAGCCCGTTTGGCAGCTGGCAGAATTTTTTTAGCTTTTCGATTTGAATCTGGTTGTAGCCAAGTTTTTCTAGCGATAGGGGAGTCTTTGCAGAGTCTAAAATTCTTAGCACAACGGATTCGCTTTCTCCGCTTGCACCTACGCTTGGAAGGCAGGAGACTCGGATAAAGATGCTTTTGTTATTGTTTGCCATGAATGTGAACTGTCCGTCTTGCCCCCGCCTGTTTTCTACGACATTCATTTTTGCAAGGAGCTTTATTCTTTGCACAAGGGATTCCCGGCTTTTGCTTTCCAGACTTGCGTATTTTGTTAGCAGCCCCTTTATGCGGAAGCGGACTTCTTCTGCTTCTATGTGGATGTCTGTTGCTCCCTGGTGCTGGGCGCTGAATATTAGTCCTGAAAGCAAAGCCGATGCCTGGTTTTCTTCTTTTTCCTGAAGGTCACCGCTTTCTTTTGCTTCTGCATCTGAATAAAAATTATTTGCGCTTAGTGAATTTTCTTTTTTTTCAAAAAGTTTGGAGAGCTTTAGGTTGAATTCTTCCTTTTTGATTTGCCTAAAATTTATTCCGCAGCTTTTTCCTGCAAAGTCAATGTTTGAATGGACTGCATGGCAAAGTCTTTCCTTTAGCTTTTCGTTTGAAGAATCCAAAAGACCGAAGGTTATTGTGTTTTCCGGCTTGTTTGCTTCCAATACGATTGTTCCGTTGTGAAGGCAGAATACCGGCGAAAGTGAAAAGTTTGTTCTTGTGGACTGCATTTAAAGCTCCTTTGGGTTTGGAAAAATGAATTTGTTTAATACCCTTGCGCTGAATTCTTTTTCTGATTCATCTGCTTTGTTTGTTGGCTGCTTTACTGAAGGTGCTTTTGCTTCCTTTTCGTTCTTTTCCCAGTGGGGAACAAGATAGATTACAAGCTCTGTGTTTTCTTTTGTTCTTTTGTGGGACTTGAAGAGCCATCCTATTACCGGAATTTTTGAGAGCAGGGGAGTCCTTTCTTCTACGAGAGAATCTTCGTTTTGTAAGAGACCGCTCAGAATGACAGGTTCACCGCTTTTTCCAAGCACTTCCGTTGTGATTGTCTTTTCGCTTGTGGGAGGCGGGTTTCCTGTTTTGGAAGAAAGGTCTGCCCCCTGTCTTGAAACGCATGCGGCAACTTTGCTTGTTATCATTCCGTCTCCGCTTACCCAGCCAGTTATGTCTATTGTAAGGCCGGAAACAATTTCTCTTGTGATTCCAGAGTAGACAGGCTTTCCTGTTTCTGGGTCCAGGTTGTTGTCGCGGTAGCGGTAAGTGTTTGTGTTCTTAAAGTTTATTGTTCCTCCATTAACACCGTGGAGGGTTGTGTCTGCAAATACGTGTGCCCGGTTTTCGTTTATGGCGCTTTGAAGTGATGATGCAAACTTTAGCCCGAATGCTCCCACAACATCAAGGTTGAGGTTTAGGACGGAACCAAGTGCCGCGCTCATGTTGTGCCTGTCTCCAAGTGCAAGCCTTTTTACGCTTAGTGAAGAGTCAAAGGAAAAGTCATCTGTGGACTGGTACTGCATTACAAGCAGGTCGTAGCGGATTCTTTTTTCGCTTACGTCTATAAGGCTAAGGTTTTCTTTTAGCTGCTTGTACTGTTCTTCGCTTCCGGTAAAGAAAAATTCGTTGTCGCTTTTGGATTTTACGATTTGAGACTGGTCTATTCCCGGGGGGAGGGCTGCCAAGAAGTCTGCTGTTTTTATGTAGCGCAATTCGATGCGCTTTATGTTTTGCTTTGTGTCGAATGATGATGAAAATTCTTCTATGGAATTGTGGAGCTCTTCTTTTGCAAAGTAGAGGATGGCATTTTCTTCTTCCATGATGATGGACTGCTGCTGGCCGAACCTTTGCGAGATAAGGTTTCCTGCTTTTGCACAGGGGTAGTACTTGAACTGGTGCCGCTTCCATGTTTTGCCTGCGTCGCGAACAGAGTTTGTCTTTTCCTGGCGGGGAATTACATAAAATATTCCGTTGCATTCCGTGCAGTCAAGGTTGCAGGTTGAACAGATGAGGGAGAGTGTTTCCTGAAAATTCTTTGCAGTGAACTTTAGCCTCTTGATTAGGATTGATGTGTCGCAGGAGAAAAGGAACTGCTTTTCTGCATTTGTGAACAATTCTTCCAGGCAGACACCTGCGCTTGCATCCTGAATGTCTGCGTCAAAAAGATTTTGGTTGTAGCTGTTGCGGCTTATATAAATGTGTCCGCTTTCTGCTTTTTGCAAAGTGCCTGTGCCAAGGTTGCGTCTTATGTGGAAAGCAGATGCATCCTGTTCTTCTGCCTTGCAAACTGCTTCGCATACGTATTCCTTTCCGCACTGGCGGATTAGGGCTTCCAGTATGTTTTTTAGGGCAAGGTTTTTGTCTTGTCCGCGGAAGCTTGCGTGCAGGGAAAGTGGGGTGTCGTTGAGCTGCTCGTAGGTTACGGTTGTTCCAAAGTGGCTGCCAAGTTTTTCTGCAATCACAGAAGGCTTACAGTCCATTGCGTCTGCAAAGAAAGTGCCGTCTTCTTCCCTTATGCTTACCCTGCTTACCGTCCATTGTTCTGGGCTTTTGTTTACGTAAAGGCGGTGGGCTTTTAGAAAGCTGTCAAAGGCGTTTTCGAAGGATGTGCCGGCAAAGCGGAAGGTCATCTTGCCGCTTACAGTGTCGTCCGCAACGATTGCTATTCCCCGGTACATGCTTACCGTGTAGAGAATTTCTCCTATGTCTTTGTTTACAAATTCAAATCCGTCTATTGATGAACTTTGGCTTTTTGTTTGGGCAGAAAGGTCGCTTGGGAATGCGGTGCTGCCAACTGCAAGTCCAAGGCATAAAACTGCTAAGAGTCTTTTTTTCATTTTTGTCTCCGTTTTTTGTTTGGTCTACATATATATATTCATAGCTAAAAGTTAAAAAAGTAGAACTTTGCGTAAATTTTTTTTGAGAAAATGTTCCCTTGGACAGGCCGCTTGACGCTGCGCTGCGAGTGCAGGGAACGGGTAGCTCGTTCTTGCCAAAAAATAACGAGCCATGGATGGCGGCTTAGCAGCATGCAGAATTGCAATGCGCTTCTGCAATCCCTGGAAAAATCCATGGAGGAGAGCTTTTCGTTCTTGCCAAGGAATACTGAGCCATGGAGGGCGACTTAGAAGCATGCAGAATTGCGCAGCGCTTCTGCAATCCCTGGAAAAATCCACGGAGGGATTTTTCCAGGTTGTACGCCGCCGTGGAGCCCCTTTAGTACCGCGAAGCGGTATGAGGGTTACCGAAGGGCGGAAGGGCGGTGACGCATAGGCCTGTTTGTCGAATTAGTCAAAGAGCAAAATGGTAGAGCAGTTAGGACTATCGTCCTAAAGAGAATTATTCAGATGATTAAGAAAAAATGCGCTTTTACAAAAAGAAAATTTATGATACATTTTTTTTAGGAGATTGACTTATGGAAAAAAAAGCTTCGAAGAAGAATGTTGGACGTGCGGAGAAAAAAGCTGTTCATGAAGAAAGAAATGAACTTCCGGTTGGGGCAGAGGAATATAGAAGGATAGAAAGGGAAGGTGAGCGTGATTATGCAGGCTGGGAAAGGGCTTCTGGTTTTGCAGGAACTTTGCGCCTTGTGAAATTTTTTGTTTTTCTTTTTCTTCTTCTTGCTATTCTGCTTGCCGCTTATTATGGATGGAAAAAATTTACAAAGATTCAGATAGAAAGAAAATACTCTACGATTTCTTCGCAGATTCAGGAAGTTGCAGAGCTTACTGCGATTAAGTACACCTACAACGATGTTGTGAGCATAAAAAAATCTGCGGTGGGCGGTATGAGCAAGGCCTACAGCATTGTTAAGTACACGGGAATTATCCGTGTTGGAATCCGCGATGTTTCTGACATTGGGATAAACATTAGTCCTGATGGGAACAGCGTTTCTGTTAAGGTTCCACGCTCGGAGATTTTGGAGAATGCCCTTCTTAGCCAGGAAGTGTTTGACGAGAAGGACGGGGTTTTTGTGGGCGTGAATACCAAGGAAGTTATGGAAGAGATTAAGCGGGCAATGGAAAGCCAGCTTTCGCAGATAAAGGATTCTGGTATTGAAAAGGATGCGGATAAGAAAGTGAAGTCCCTTTTGGAGAGCATGATAAAGGGGGCTGGGTATGAGTCGGTTAGCGTGAAGGTTGGGCTTTGATTTTGCGGCTGGGGTGGATTATCGGGTCAAGCCCGATAATGACAGCGGTGGGCTTTTGTAATGACAGCGGTGGGCTTTTGTAATGACAGCGGTGGGCTTTTGTAATGACAGCGGTGCGCTTTTGTAATGACTGGGTGCGCTTTTATAATGATAGCGGTGCGCTTTGAGTTTTTACTGCCTGTTGTAGGATGATTCTATGTTGAGCTGCGCCCTGTATTTTGCAACGGTGCGGCGGGCAACATTTATTCCCTTTGCGGCAAGGGCATCTGCAACTTTTTGGTCGCTCAATTTTTTTGAGTCGTTTTTGTGCTCTTCAAGAATCTGTTTTATTTGATATAGCACCTGGTCTTTGCTTGTGTCTGAGACTGCGTTTGTAAAGAAATATTTTACTTCGAACAAGCCCCACTGGCACTGGATGTACTTGCTGTTTGCCATTCGGGAAATTGTTGTTTCGTGAACTCCCAGTATGTCTGCCACGTCTTTTTGCTTTAGGGCTGCGAGGTGTCCCGGTCCCTTCTTGAAAAATTCATGCTGCATTTTTACGATTATGCAAACTGCGCTAAGAAGCGTGTCCTGGCGGTACTGGATGCTTTCTATAAAATCTCGGGCTTTTTTTATTCCTTCTGTTACGGCTTTGTTTTTTAAGTCTGCATATTGTTCGAAGGTTTTGTCTATGCTTAGGGCGGGGAGTCTGTCTTTTGCGGCGCGGACTTTCCAGACTGTTGCTTGGGGGGCTGCGTCTTTGCTAACAGGTGTTTTGCCAACTTGCGGTTTGTAAACTACAAGGCCATTGGCAAAGTCTTCTTCCGGTAAGGATTCGCTTTCTGTTGCGGAAGGGAGTTCTTCTACGTAAACATCGGGGGCAACGTAATGCGCTTCTTGGATGTCGAATCCCTGTGCGGGGAAGGGGGTAAGGGTGCGGATAAAGTCTATTGCCTTTTGCACTGAATCTTCCGTAACGTCTGAAAGTTCTATCTTTGAAATTTCATCGTCTTCTTTTAGGGCGAACATTTTTTTTTGCTCGCTAAGGTAGGAGATGATTTTTTTTGCTGCCCGGTCTGCAAGCGGCGGGTTTATAAAATCGAGGCGGCCGTTCAGGATAAAGAGGGCAAGGTGCTGGTTCTTGTCTTTTAGCCTTGCCTGTACGTAAAGGCTTTCCTCTGAATTTTTTGTGCAGCAGCCTTCGGGGTAAAATGACTGGATTAGGGAAATGATTTTGTTTAGCATTTCCGTTTTTTGTTCTGGATGGCCCTTGTCTATAAAGGAGATGGGGGAGAGCATGTGGAAGCCTTTGTCGGAGAGGTTGTAGATTAGCTTTTCTCCAAGTTCCATTTCTTCTTTGGAGAGCTTTTCCATGTGGAGCTGGCTTAGCAGGTTGGTCTTGAGGCTTTTTCTGAATTCTTTTTTTGATTCAAGTGCCTGCTGGTAAGTCTTGCTTGCTTCTTGTGCGGCTTGGCTTACATTGCTTGTTATCCTGGTTGAGTCTTTTCTGCTTGGGCCTGACATTTTTTTGCTTAGGCTTGAGCCTCTTTCTCTTACTTCCAGTGCCGGGTTTTCTTCTGCCTGCCTGTAGATTTCTTCGCGCAGGTCGTTAGTGCCCATTGCCAGCAAATTCATGGCCTGAATCTGCTTTTGGCTCATCACTTGAACTTGAGACTGCTTTAATGTCTGCTGAAAATCTATTGCCGCCATATTGTTAATTTTTACAGGGTGTGCCCCCGTACCCCCTGATTAAGGGGAGGGATACCCCTAAGAACCCCAATATTTCTCTTTGTGGACTCAGTTTTGTGTTCCATACACAGAAAAATCTGCCTTTTTTCTTTCTCCAACAATTGTATAAGGTAAGTGCAACAAACAGGGAATGAAATGTAGCAAAGCACGTTGCGGAAGCACTGGAATGTAGGCGGAAAACGCAGCAAAAAAGCATTTGCGCGGTGCGAACGAAGTGAGTCAGATACCTTGTATCCGCGCTCGGCTTTTTTGATGCGTTTTCTGCCGGGAATGGAAGTGCTTCCGCATTTAGATTAATGCCTGCTAAGTTTCATTTAGATTTGCACTTACCTTCTACATACAATAAGTCTAGTATAGCATAAATTTGGAAATGGGGGTATACTCTTTGCATGAATAATTTTGATGAATACGGTCTGGCAGTGCCTGAGATTCTTCTGCCAAAAGATAAGGATTTAAAGACTTGGTGCGTGATTGCGTGTGATCAGTTTACCCAGGATATTTCTTATTGGGAAAATGCGGAAAAGGCAACTTGTGGAAAGCCTTCTACCTTGAACTTAATTTTGCCGGAGGTTTATCTTTCCAGTGCAGACAAGGCTGAGCGCATAAAGAAAATTCATTCGGCCATGGATTCATATTTAAAGGAAGGTGTTTTTGATGCGCCAAAAAATGAATGCATTTATATAGAAAGAAAAACTGCTTTTGGCAGGGTAAGGAAAGGCCTTTTGTGTGCCGTTGACCTTGATTCTTATGAGTGGAAGCCTTTTAGCAAGAGCCTTATACGCGCTACGGAGGCCACCATTGTTGACCGCATTCCTCCGCGTAAGGAGATTAGGAAGGGCGCACCTCTTGAAAGCCCCCACATAATGCTTTTGGTGAACGACCCGGAAAGGCTTCTTGTTGAGCGTGCAGGGGAAGCTGCAAAGAAAAATGCCCCTGTCTATTCAGGCGACCTTATGCTTGAAAGCGGTTCTATTACAGGCTGGGCTCTTTCTTCTGATGATGAGCTTTCTTTGGTCAAGGATTCACTTGGCAAATTAAAACAGAAGAATACGGATTCTGACGGAAGTGCCTTTATGTTTGCGGTTGGAGACGGAAACCATTCTCTTGCCACGGCTAAGGCTGTTTGGGATGAATACAAGGCAGAGCTTAAGGCAATGGGAAAGAGTGATGAGGAAATTGCATCTTGCCCTGTGCGCTATGCCCTTGCAGAAATTGTTAACATTTATGACGAAGGACTTACCTTTGAGCCGATTCACAGGGTTGTTTTGGGTGCGGATAAGGATGAACTTGAAGGATTCTTGAAGGACAAGATGAATGCTTCTGTTTCTTTTGCAAAGGATCAGTCGGAACTTGAGAAGGAAGTTGCTTCTTCCGGTGGAAACTTTGGTCTTGTATATACTGCCGCTGGAAAGACAAGCTATGCGCTTTGCAAGACTGGTGTAAAGGAGCTTCTTGTTAGCAAGATTCAGCCCCTTCTTGATGACTTTATAAAAGAAAGAAATTCTTCTGGTAAGGCAATAGAGATTGACTATATTCACGGAAGCGGGGAAGTGTTCCGCTTGGGTGCAATGGAAGGGAACGTAACAATTCTTTTGCCGCCTGTTGCCAAGGATTCTTTCTTTGCAACAATCAACAAGACAGGCCCCTTGCCAAGAAAGAGCTTTAGCATGGGAGAAGCCAGCGAGAAACGCTTTTACCTTGAATGCAGGAGACTTTTCTAGACATGATTCAGCTGGTTGCATTTTTGGGGAACTATGGCCGCGAATACGAGAACACACGGCACAATACCGCCTGGATGTTTGAAGACTCGCTGCCTTTTGCAAATAAGATAAGCTGGCAGAACAAGTACAAGTCTGATTTTTTTGCCATTGACTACGAAGTGCTTGTGGGCTGGCTTTTGGATAGCGGACTTGTAAAGCAGAGGGCTGACGGTTCTTTGCCCATTCCTTCTGCTGCACCTGCCAAGCTTTATTTTATGAAGCCCCTTACCTACATGAATTTGAGCGGGGATGCGGTTGGGGAAGCGGCCCGTTTCTTTAAGATTCCGCCGGAAGACATTTTGATTGTGCACGACGAGATAGAGCTTGCGCCGGGCTTTGTTAGCCTAAAGTGGGGCGGTGGTCTTGGAGGGCATAACGGTTTGCGTTCTGTAAAGGCGGTGCTTGGTACTGCTGACTTTTGGAGGCTGCGCTTTGGCGTTGGAAAGTGCAGCAACGGTTCTGTTGCGGATTATGTTCTTGGAAAATTTGCGGGGGACGAGGCAATTCTTATGAGCCAGGTCTTTGAGATGACGCTTCCGCTTTTTGCAAAGATTCTAACCGCAAAGGATGCCCACAATCTTTTGGGAGAGTGGGGAAAGAAAAAACTTGTGGAATAGCGGGAAAGTAGCCTGCGCGGAAATTTAGCCTACGCGGGATTGTAGGGGCGGTTGTTTAAAAATTGCATCCATGCAATTTTTAAACATGAGTTTTCTGCGAAAACTCACTTGCTTTTTGTGCTTACAGATGACGCACCGTCCATGGTGCTACTTGTTTTTCATTTGTTTGTTAGCCGGAACCCCGAAAAGCCCGTGACGAAAGGCATGAGAGCCGGTTTTAGCCAAAGGGCTTTTGGCAGAGCAAGTAGGACTTCGTCCTAAAAAGTTCCGTCCTTATTGAAGTTCTTCCATTTTGCTGAGTTTTGATTTTTTGCTTTTTACAGCATAAATTGAAGTTAGGACTGTTGCGACGATTATTGTAGCCGTAATGATTTCCCAGATTCCGTTTGTGGCAAGGGTGCATGCAAGTATTGCAAAGTAGCCGCCAACGGATGAAAGGCCTTCCGCAGAAAAGCCGAACTGTTCCAGAGCACCCTTCATTCCCTGTAGAAGCTGTTCAGTGTAGAAGATGTAAAGGGCTGCCATTACGATTAGGGTGTGGCAGAGGGTTCCCACCGCAGCTGCTATTGAACCAGATACCACTTTTGAAATTGCCGGGAATTTTCCAAACAGTTTGCATATGGCCCAGACCGCAATAGGAAAAATCATTCTTGGCAAGACCGAGCAGAAGGGGTTTATAAAGAAGGGGCTGCCTGTTTGCGCTGCCCTTATGAGGCTTGAGATGCCAAAGATGAATCCTACGCTTATTCCTGGAACAAGGCCTGCAAGTATTACGGCAAGGATTACTGGAATGTGCATTATGGTTATGGCAAGAAGGCCTATCTGTAGGTAGCCGAGCGGGGTAAAGCTTAATACTACGCTTAGTGCTCCGAAGACGCCGGTAAGTGCGATTTTATAATTTATTGAGCGGTTTGTCTTTTCCATAAGAACCCCTGGTTGCTTTTTTTATAATGTGATACTAACCAATTTTACTGGAAAACGGCTGCGCTGTAAAGGGGAGCAAAAAGGCTGCCCACGGAAGTCACATTTCGTGTACACCGCACGCACTTGCTACGGTGTATGTGTTCCGCTCACAGAAAATGGCAAAAAAAATGCGGTATATGCAAAAGGCAGGCGCATATACCGCATAAATCTATCTTTAGACGACAACTTAAGTAAAAAGCAGGTTATTAAGTTGCCTCCCACCAAAAGATTTTCCTAATTTAAAGACGGATTGTTTCCACCATGTAGCGGATGGATGTTCCCTTGTCGTCCTTGAGTGTCTTTTCTACAATAAAGACAAGGCTTTTTCCGGCAGGATCGGTAAAGATTCTGTCTATCCTGTAGGACGTTATGTTCTTGCGCCAGTAGTCAGGGGTTCCCACCTTCCTTGAATAGAGGACGTTGCCTTCCGAATCCTTCTTTTCCAGGTTGATGTAGAAGCTGGACTGGACTGTTGAACCCTTGTCCCATGACTTTTTGCTTACAAGCTTTATGTTGTAGTAGACGTCTTTTCCAAGTACCTCTGAGCCGTCAAAGTCTTTGAAAATGATTTCTTCGTCCGGGGCCTTGGAGTTGCTTTCGCGCACGTAGAGGGGAATCTGCTTCTTTGAGCAGTTGTATTTGTCGATTTTTGCCGAATTGCTTTTTAGGAGCTTGTCGTAAGCGTTCTTGCCCGAACCAGACTTGTTTTTTGTTTTGTAGACTTCGTTCTTTACAAAGGAATTTCCTGCTACGTCTACAGTGTAAATTTCTGCCCAGGCTTCGTAAGTTTTGTCCAACTTTCCGTACTGGCCGAATACGTAAACTTTACCGTCGGAAGAAAAACCTATATCGGAAAAAACGGCTGCATCGCCGGCAAAGACAGTTTGAGTGGTAAGGAGTGATGCGCACAAAAAAAGCGCTAGTGAAGCAACAATTCTTTTCATAAGTCCTCCCAAATTTATAAAACGAATTCTTTCTTTTTTTATCGGAATGCCAATTTTTATCTTTAGGGGTTTTATTTTGCCTGAAAATATCCTTTTTCTTCTTTATTTGGGCGGCGCTTTTGTCTTTTTACCGGCAGTTTTATATAAGAAGATTCTGTGCCTGGTGTGTGGGCTTTCCGCACTTCCGCTTTCGCTAATATGTTGTGTCTTTTGTCAAGTACAAAAATCAGGTAAGATCATTCGGCAATTCACCACTCTAATATTCTTGGATCATGAGCAAAGCCATGCCATATAGGTCAATGGATTCTCCGAAGCTCTTAACACGTCTCCA
>JAGCWT010000021.1 GCA_017961705.1 Treponema sp. | reverse complement strand
TAAAAAGAATTTAGAAAAATTAATAAAGTTTATAAACAAACAGAAAGTACGTTTTATATGTTCTGTTGATAAGGAAAATTTTCCAAATGTAAAAGCCATGCTTAAGCCAAGAAAACATAACGGAATTAAAGAGTTTTATTTTTCCACAAATACATCATCCATGCGCGTAAAACAATATCAAGATAATCCAAATGCAAGCATCTATTTTTATCACAAAGGGCTTATAAAATATGAAGGTCTTATGCTTGTTGGAAAAATGGAAGTGTTAAGCGACCTAGAAACAAAAAAATCAATCTGGAAAAAAGGAGACCTTATTTTTTATAAGAAAGGAGTGACTGATCCAGATTATTGTGTGCTAAAATTTATTGCCGAAAAAGGTAGGTATTACTGTGACTTAAAAACAGAAAATATAGATGAATCATTTTTTCAGTAAGTCAAGCTTACTGAAAAAATGATTCATTAAATTTTAGGGCAAAACAAGTTAGCGGTAGTACGCGGCTTTAAGCCGCTTGAAATATCAATCAGGTAAACAATTTTTTATTTGACAAAATGTTAGCATATATGCTAACATAAACTATGTACAGAAAAGTAACATTCTATACAACAGCTGACGGAAAATGTCCAGTTGCGGAGTTTATCGATTCTCAAACGCCAAAAGTTGCTCAAAAAATTGCATGGGTTCTTAAAGCAGTTCAGGAAATCGAAAAAGTTCCAAAAACATACTTTAAGAAATTATCAGATACAGATTTCTACGAAGTCAGAATTGAATTGAGTGGAAATATTTACCGACTGCTAGGATTCTTTCATAACGGAAACATTGTAATTCTTACAAATGGTTTCCAAACGAAGACTCAGAAAACACCGAAATCTGAAATAGAAGTTTGTGAAGCAAGAATGAAAGACTTTTTGAAAAGGAGTAAGGAAAATGGCAAATAAAACATTTGATTTAGATGATTATATTTCTCAGCGTAAAGCAAAAGATCCTGAATTTGCAAAAGATTTTGATACAGGTTATGAAGAATTTAAAATCGGTATGATGATAAAGGAAATGCGACTCGAAAGCGGCATGACACAAGAACAGTTGGCAGAAAAACTAGAAACAAAAAAGAGTGTCATTTCAAGAATGGAAAATCATTCAGAAGACATCCGATTATCTACTCTTCAAAAAGTTGCATCTGTATTCGGAAAACAGCTTAGAGTTGCAATGTTGTAAATTTGTCATAACAAAGGTTCGTAGCCGACAGTGGGTCAAGCCCGCTGCGGTACAACCAATTGTTATGTGGACGCCCGCACTGAGGCGTTGTTTGGAATACAAATGATACAAGTTAAAGCGGTAAAAAAAATTATCATATTTATCTTTATTTTACTTTTTTCATTTCTTATATTATTTTTTCTTTATTGGAATATTGGAAATGGGTATGTAAATCATGCTAAAAAAATCGGGAAACAGATTATAGAAAAAATAGATAATTATAAAAATATTAATGGGAAAAACCCAGATTCTTTTATTGATTTGGGCTTAGCTCCTAATGATATGTGGGGAGGAATTGGTACTGAGTATAAGGGGATTAATTTCTGGTATGATAGGATTTCAGATAATGATTATGTTATTTATTTTGACTTATCAGTTGGAGAAGCTCTGTATTATAACTCTTATACAAAAGAATGGGAATAATTACAATAACAAATCAGGTCAAGCCTGATTTGTTATTGTATTTTGAAAATGTTGACAATTTCAAAATATCACCTTATTATATAATTATGAAGTTCAAAGTAGAAAAATTGCCGCAAGCAGAAGCAGAGATAAAATCTTTGGAAGAATCTCAGCAGAAACTGCTTGGAGACGAATACACAAAGATTGAAACTCAAGGAATTGAATTTGTCCGTGTAAAACCGTTGCAAAAAGATATTTTTGAGATTAAATCCAATGAACTTCGCTCGCTTTTCAAATATAAGGCCGGGAAAATTATTGTAGTTGGAGTTGTTTTTGTAAAGAAAACACAAAAAACTCCAAAGGATAAGATAAAGCTTGCAAAGCAGCGTTTAAAGGAGGTCTGATATGGATTATGTTTTTGTAAAAGATTCGGAAGGTTATGTTTTCAAGAAATTAGAATCAGAAGTTTTTCCAGATGAAAAAATTATCTCTGAAAAAGAGTATATGAAAATATCAGGGCTTGCTTCTTACGAAAAGAAGTTTGGTCACGGTGGCGCAAGAGAAAATGCTGGAAGGAAACAAAAATTCGGTTCACCGTTAAAATTTCAGATTCGAGTAACAAAAGAAGAAAAAGATTTTCTTGCATATGCAAGAGAGCATAATTTAAATTATTCTGCACTGATGCAGATGTAAAATCACATAACAAAGGTTCGTAACCGACAGGCAGTCAAGCTGCCTGCGGTACAACCCATTGTTATGTGGACGCCCGCACTGGGACGCTTATGGAGAATGTATGAAAAAATATATTTTTTTAATTTGTTTTGTGTTTTTTAGTTTTCCTTGTTTTTCTCAAGTAATAAATAATGATTTTTTTCCAAATGACAATGAAATAGATAAACAATATGAAATTGATATGCAAAAGTGGATTACAAATTATGAATGGCAGTGTTTTGTAGGAAATTATATACAACTTTGGAAAAAACAAATGTATCTAGAAATGGAAAGATTAATTTCTATTATTCCTGAATCTGAAAATGTAATTAGAGAGAATCAAAGAAAATGGGAAGAATCACTTGAATTAAGTTATAAATTGGTAGTTGATAAAGTAAATTTAAATGCAATTGGAAGAGAAAATTATATTGGCTGTTTTTCTGCGGGTCGAATAACTCAATATAAAGAACGTGCAAAATATTATTTATGTTTGTTCTATACAATAAAAAATCAAAAATCAGAAGATGGGTGGTATACAGATACACATAAAACTGAATTAGCAAAATAAAATCACATAACAAAGGTTCATAGCCGACAGCTGGTCAGGGCCACTGGCCTACTTTGTATGGAGAAAATATGGAAAAAATAAATTATATAGAAACTGCAATAAAAGAAATTAAATCACCAGAATTTGCTCATACAAAACAAGTTTTAAGGGAAAGAAACGTTATGAAGAACATTTACAATGATCCTGAAAAATCTGTAAAGGACGCTTTGGATTCAGCTGTAGTGAAAGAAGATTTCCTGCCGGCTCCAGCAGAACTTGTAAGAAAAACAGCAAAAGAGAAAATAACAATTTCAATTGACTCAGACTGCATTAAATTCTTTAAGGCAGAAGCTGAGAAACATAATACAAAGTATCAGACTATGATGAATGAAGTGCTTTCTCAATATGCAAAGCACTATGCTACAGTCTGAGTACTTATCGCATAACATGCTTTTTAAACCAATAAAAACTTTGCCACAAAAGTTGCTCTTAGTGCCTTTGGGAGAAGAAATGAAATCAATTCAATTAATCAACGATGATTACAAGGGATGTGTAAATAATATTCGTCATGCATGCAGAGGAATTATAATCAATAACGGAAATGTTTTATTATGCTATGAATCAAATGAAGGCAAGTATATAATTCCTGGTGGCGGGCAAGAAGAAAATGAATCGCTCGAAAACTGTTGTGAAAGAGAAATATTGGAAGAAACAGGAGTAATTGTAAAAGTAAAGCAAGCCTATCTTGAAATTGAAGAATTATTTCTAGATTGGAAACATATAAATCATTATTTTATTTGTGATATCATTAAAGACACAGGAAAAGTTCATCTTACAGAAAATGAAAAACAGGCGGGCTATAAAACACTTTGGCTCCCATTAGAAAAGGCTATGGAAATCTTTGGAAATTATGAGAGCTATCATAAAACAAACATTGCAGATTATGGTTTGTACAAAAGAGAATTTCATGCATTAACAGAAGCATACAAAATTATAAAATAAATACAATCAGGATCATACCAATTTTATAATTCTTCAAGATATGCTGGCATTTTTAAGAATGAATTGACATCAATATATTGTGCCATATATAATGCTATTTATTCTGGAAAAGGATCTCCCTAAAGCCAAAACTTTAGGAGCAAAGACTTATCCCCAAAAGAGCTTAAAGTAAATGATAAAAAAATTATTTGTTTATAATCAGTTCATTCTTGCTTTCATATTAATTGGACTTTTTATATTTCCCAAATTTTTTAGTTATAAAAAAAGTAATGAATATCTCGTAAGACAAATCAATTCTTCATATAAAATTTATTTCGTAAACAATACATATATTATTTCTGATTTTACAGGATCTGGTGGTTTTCTATACGGAGGAATAATATCAGCTAATAAAATTCCAGATATTAACAAACTGAGTAAAGAAGAAATAGATCAAATAATTGAAAATGATTTGGATTATATATTTCCTTCAAAAAGTTTTCCTGACAATGGTCTCTTATATATTCAAAATTTTGATTCCGATAAAAACATAGAAATATGTGCGTTTGAACTATTAGGAACAAGTTTTTTGCACCCAATAGAAATAAATAAAAATGGAGAAATAAGAGAAGAAAATATTTTTACTTGTGCATTGATATATTTTCTTGCATCTTTTTGGATGCTTCCAAATTTTATTTTTTGTATAATATTCTTTTTATATTATTTTATAGTATGTATACTTTTTCTAAGATTACAATATAATAATTGAAAAGTGTTTATAGAAAAAAGTAGGCAAGGGCAATATGAAAAAAATATTTATCATTTTTATAATATCCGTATTTTTTTTATCTTCCTGTATGACTCAAAAAGACATAATTAAAATGTGTTCCAACAGATGCCAAACAGAATTGGAAAATGCAGAAGTAGTCTTATTTGAAGAAGATAAAATAAATTTTTTAGGTGATGGAGATGAATGGATAATAATTGACTTGTCAAGGAACTTTAATAAGTTTGAAAATGCCATAAGAGAAAATAAGAAGTGGAAATTTTGCCATAAGAATGAAATAAATGTTTATATATCAGATGAGTATTTTGAAATACCAGAAGAAGGTTATTATTGTATAATTGATTGGCAGCAAGCAGAAGGAAAGCAATTTGATGCATCACAAATCAATGCAAAAGAAAGGTATTCATATAATTATACAGTGATGATTTATGATCCGGTCACTAAAAAAATATATTCGTATAGTTTAGATACATAATCGATTTGTAATTTTACAAGATTCAATTAAAAGGTGCAGAGGAAAAATGCCGCTCGTAACAATAGAAGAATTAGACAAGTATTTTATTAACTCCGACAGTGAAAAAATTTATTTAAAGCAAAGGGAATTAACTCTGGAAATCTTACGGGAAATCAAAGAAATTCAAAAAAGCTGCACTGTTAACGATAAGCAAAAAGAGCTAATAGAAAGCTGCCTCGAAAGCAATTATGAATGGATAACTTACACCATCATAGGCAAAAGTCTCTCCAAGCTAGCAGCAAAGGAAGATTCCATAAAAAGATTCTTGTTGGAACTGTCCTCTTCCAGTAAAGCCACGGTTCGTTTTAATAACATTGTAAATGCCCAATTACTAAAAGATAAGGAATTAAAAAAATCAATTTACAATCTTGGGCTAAAAGACAAGAGCCAGAAAGTTCTAGAAAAGACAATAGAAGACTTGCTTTTAAAACAAAAAATAAGCAAAGACTTCTTGCCGCAAATAGAAAATGCCATAAGCAGAATAAATAGCAATGAAAGCAAAAAGTTTCTAAATACAATTTTAAAAGTAAACCAGAAAGGGTATTGTGTAGAAAAAGATGGTAACAACTATATTTTTTATGTTAAAATAAAAGGCGGCTTAAAAAGTTGGACTATAACAGAAGAGGAATTCAAAAAGATAAAAATCATCCGGCTTTATATACTAAAAGAGCAAATTTTTGATTAGGAATAGAATATGAAGATTCCAATCTGATTGGAAGAACCGTAAATTAAAAATGAATCTGGTTCATAATTTATTGAATAATTTTGATGAAAATATAATAATAGGAAGAAAGTCGGGTTTTGCATAAAACGTGGCATTAATTAAACATAATATTAAAAGGAGAAAAAAAATGGATTCAAAAAGAATAGGGGCTTTTTTTGTTGATTTTATAATTACAGCAATCATAATGAATATTCCCTTTATGGTTTTAGTAATGTATCCAACAATAAAAGGCCAGCAGCCATCAGATGTTATATTAAGAACTTTAATTTCAACATTAATTGCCTTTTTGTATTTGATTCTTCGGGACTTGCCAAAAAATGCAAGCATTGGAAAAAGAATATTCAAGTTAAAAATAATTGATTCAAAAACAAAAGAAGAAGCCACGCTTAAACAAAGATTTTTAAGAAACCTTCCCCTGCTTTTAAATTGGATAGAAATTATCACCTTTGTGTGCTCCGGGAAAAGAATTGGTGACAGGCTGGCAAAAACAGATGTCGTTCAAAAATAAAATAATAAAATCTGGGGTAACAACCAAAGGGTGTGATAATGAGAAAAATGGATTTTTTCTTAAGGGACCATAATTTAAATTCAGCTATAATTTATTTGCTGCTGTCTCTGGGTTTTATTTTGTTTACTTTAGGCATTTCGGTTTTACTTGGCAAGGCATCAGATAAAAAGGATAAGGCTACAGAAAAAAAAGATGCAGACAATAAAGAAGAAGTTGATGCTGAATGGCTTTGCTTTGTCGTGAATTTTATTTGGAAAAGAAATTTAAGGCAGTACCGCGCATATAAAATCTTGCCTTACCTCATAGCTCTTTATGTGCTGATGAATGCAGTTTCTTTTATCTCCACGGGCCGTATATTTTCCAATCCGTTTATCCGCTGCTTTTATGGTTTATACTGGATGGTTCTTGCTATGTTTGTGCTGGACACTTATTATTTTGTAAAAGAAAAAAAGGAATGGCCGTTTAAGCAGGATAGGCAGGCTTTAACTTTTACAGACAAGTTTGTGCTTGAAAACAAATCCAAGATTCAAATGGTTGTTAATTCAAAAGATGATGCCAGCCTGTCTTTTTTATCCGGTAAGCAGACCACAGAAGACAGCAGGGTTGTTGCGCTGGAAGAAATAATAAAAATGGCTCCGGTTTATTCAGCCATGCATGTTCTGCCCGAAGGTTTTGCCGCAATAAAAAAAGGCAAGAAATGGTCTATAGAAAAAGAAAGTGATTTGTAAACAAAATTATATAGGAGAAAAAAAATGAATAAAAGAAATTGTTTGTGTTTGCTGTGCATATTGTGCCTTGCTTTTATGGGATGCCATAAAAAATCATCTGATGCCGTAATTTTGGAAAGTGCGGATAAGCCGGAAATAGAAAAGACGAACCTCGAAAAGGAATTTGCAAATTATTTTTTTACCGAAAGAGATGATTCATATAAAATCAACAATTCTCTTAGCTATCCAAAAGTGCCGTCTGCTCAGCTGCTTGACCGAAAGCATATTTCAAGAATGTATGACGGTGCTTTGGCAGATAAAAATGTCTTAACTATAGAATACAAGAAAGATATAATTTCTGTGGAAATTATTTGCCCATATCTTGATACTTCCGTTACGCGTCTTTTGTTTTTTTCTGAATTCAATAAGGAGTTTACAAAAGGTTATTATGAATACGGAGAGGCTATGGATGCGCTTGAAAATCAGCCCTTTGAATCTAATTCCAAAGAGATTAATATAAAGTCTTTTATGAATAGCGATAAAAATACCGGTTATATATTTTTGGACAGGATTTCCAAAACTTATGATTTTCACTATGATATTTATGATTCGTTCTATATTGTAATTTCGTCCAAGACGGGTAGCAAAGAAAATTTAATGGAGTATTATGATTCTGTAAAAAATTCAGTTTGTTATTAGGTCAAAAGTCGAGTTTTTGGGTTATATTTATAAAAAGGAGTGGGGAATTGAAAAAATTTTTGGCTGTGTGTATTTTTGCCTTGGCTTTATTGTTTACAAGCTGCACAAGTGCTTCCATAAAAGGATTCAATAACTTGGATATAAAATTTGAGGAAACCCAAGGAGATGATTTGGTAAAGGCCACAATCTCTGGATTTAAGTGTTCATCGGCAATATCCATAGGAAGCTATCAGGTTGAATATAAGAACAATAAAGTCTTGGTAAGAATAAAAGAAAAGCTAAATGACACAGGAATGGCAATGAACTATCACATTCAATTCCTGATGTCTAAATCTGTAAATGAAATATATATTGGAAAAGATCTTTTCTGGACATCTTCCGTTAAATCGTATTTTAAGGGCCAGAATTTTAGCTTTCCACTGAATGTAGATAAATCTATTCTTTTAAACAAAGTAAGCGTTGAAGGTGAATCAAAAATATCGGAAGCAGAGAATAAGGATGTTAAGAAATTCATGGAGCATTTTTGCAAAGACATTAATTTTGAAAAATGCAAAAAATGGAATGGAAAGGCACTTGCATTCAATGTTTCGGACTTTGGCATTTATGAGGATGCGGGGAAAAAATATTTTTGTGCATCAGTATATGCTTATGCAGAAAAAATGCCTGCCAATGATAGAATGCAAAAGATAAAAAATACAGACATCACGGTTCTTCATAATATTCTGCTTTTTGATTACAACACTTATGAAGAAACTGGATGGGTATTATAAAAACAAATATATAAAGGAGACTTGTTTATGAACTGTCAGGAAATTTTTGAAAGAGGAATTAAATTTCATCACTATTGCAATACTGCTTATCCCCTTAGGGCAACATCGCTAAAGCAATATGAATTGCATGATACGGATAAAATTTATGAACTTGTAAAAAGCAATATTGAATCACAAAAAGAAATATGTCTTTATGTTCACGTTCCATTTTGCCAGGCCAGATGCAAGTTTTGTGAATACGTCGTGCTGAATGAAAAACCTACGGATGAAATTCAGAATAAGTATGTGTCTTACCTTTTAAAAGAAATTGAGCTGTACAGAAAAATCATAAAAGACAAGCCTGTGGTTGGCTATGATTTGGGCGGTGGTACTCCGGCATTTCTTTCTGCACAGAACTTAAAACTGATTACCGAATCAATTAAAAAATTCAATCTTAAGGATGGAATGTATTTAAGCATCGAAACCACTCCTGTTATTGCTTCTAAAGACATAGAAAAACTTAGGGCCATAAAAGACTTGGGTTACAACAGAATTTCAATGGGCTTTCAGACTGTTTCAGAAAAACTTTTGGAATCGCTTGGCAGGGAAGGTTCAAAGTCAATTTATGAAAAAGCAGTGGAAAACATACGTGCCGCTGGCTTTGACAGATTGAATATTGACTTGATGTATGGATTCCTTAACCAATCAGATGAGGATTTTGCAAACACAATAAAATATACCATTGCACTTAACCCGGAATTTATAACTCTGTACAGAAACAGATACAAGGGAACTTCTCTTGAAGCAGAATCGCAGGGAGTAACTTTATATAAGATAAACCGCCAGTACGATATTGCCTTTAGGCTTTTAAAAGAAGCAGGCTATATTGCAAACAACGGAAAAAATACATTCAGCAAAATACCTGGCGACTTGGGAACTTCCAGCTATTTAACGACAAGGGTTGTTAATGCAACTTCGTACGTGGGATTTGGTTTGGGAGCACAGTCTTTTGTTGGTAACTATCTTGCCTACAATTTGGGTTGTGCAGACCATAAGCTTGATAAGTATTTTGATTTCTTGGACAAGGGCATTTTACCGATTAACGACATTGCCGACATGCCTGTTGAAGAAGTGCGTGCAAAGGCTTTGTCCGTAATGTTCTACTTTGGATATATTTCGCTTAAAGCTTACCGGGAAAGATTCAATGAAGACTTTACGGAAATTTACAAAGAGCAGATTGAATTTCTAAAAAAGAATTATCTTATGGAATTTGTGGATGAAGATACTTTTATGCTTACCGACTATGGTGCAGCTCATCTGTACGGAATTATTCCATTGTTCTACAGTCCAAGAAGCATTGTGGAAATGTTTACAATGTCTGATAGAATTCTTGACGACAAAAAAGGCGAAGGAATTTATCTTTCAAAATATGACAGAAAGAAATTTGATGCTCCGTCCGTTGCAGTTGACCTGCTGATTTTTAATCATGACTGTTCAAAAATACTTTTAATAAACAGGGCAGACCATCCCTTTGTAAATAAACTTGCCTTGCCTGGTGGTTTTTATGTTCCCGGTGATGAAACAATCGAAGCTGCTGCCGCACGGGAATTAATGGAAGAAACATCTGTTTCGCTGAATATTACAAATGAAAATCTTGTAAAAATCACCAGCACCAAAAACCGCGACCCAAGAGGTTGGATAATCAGCGTTGCCTACAAAGTGATTATTAGCGAGAACGATGTAAAACCTGTTGCAAACAGTGATGCCTTGTATGCCAACTGGGTGGACATAAGCTCTATAAAAGAAGACTCTATGGCTTTTGACCATTATGAAATTTTGCAGTACGCTTTGGCCAGGTAAAAACTGTGCGGAGAAATAAAATTGCTTCTGTTCAATTTAGGGCATCTTAATTTAGAGCATCGTGGAGCCAACCGGTAATTCCTTGGGGAAGAGTTTCTTCCATGGGCTTTCCGTTGTCAAACATCAGGTTGCAATGCATGGGGTTCACAAGACAGTGTTGCCCCATTTCCATTCCAAAATTAATCGATGCGATTCCTCCGTCGCCATTATAAACCCATTCTGGCGTAAAGACACGGCTTCCTTTTATTTTGCTTATGCGTTCAAGGCGCGGCTTTATGACCTCTTCAAAAGAAACAAATTCGTCGTGTATTCCTATTGCATAGAAAATGCGGATTCCGTTTTTTTCATAAATGTCCAAGGTTTCGTCGCCCGGTATTTGGTTTCCACCGATTGGAACAAGAATGTTAAAGAAGTCAGGGTAGGCGCTTGCAAGTTTAAAGCACATGGTTGCTCCGCTTGAATTTCCAAAGACAACTCTTTTGGAAGTGCGGCCATCTGCGAAGGTCTTTTCAAAGTTGCAAATAAGGTCGTGGATTTTAGGCAGGTAGCTGTCGTCCCAACTTCCAACGCAGTTGCCATCTTTGTCCTTATGTTCATTTGCAAGAGGAACCAGAATGTAGGCACCGCCAAGAGTTTTTTGGTATTCCTCTTTGGAATAAAATTCTGCGCCTGCATAGTTTATGCAAACTTCTCCAACCAGGGCATTTGAAAAACCATGCATAAAAATCAATACCGGGTATTTTTTGTCCTTAGCAAAGCCGTGTTCTGTTGGGTCATAAAAATAATAGTCCATCCCCAAAAAAATTTCCTTGTGAAAGCGGTCAAAATATTCCCCGACTTTGTATGTTTGTTCGTAAGAGATAAAAGCACCTTCTGGTATTTGTGAAGCCCAAGGGGGTAAAATCTTTTCGCTCATATTTATTCCTCCATAGAGTCTGCAGAACCAAATATCTGCTAAGCACCTGCGCTACCATAATGTTTTAAACCGAATTTCCAAAATATGCAAGAAGCGCTTCCTGCAATAAGGGCAATAACTGGCGCTGCAAAAGCCAATAGCGGTTTGTCCAGGTTCTTGCCAAGAAGAAGCGCAACTGGGTAGTAACCGGTAAAGGCGTATGGAACAACAAAAGTCAAAATTGCCTGCATTCCCTTTGAATAGATTGGAATCGGGTAGTCCGTATAGTTCTTTAGGCCGTAGTTGTTGTTGGTCAAAAGTGAAACTATTTCTTCGCTCTTGATTGTCCAGAAACTCATGGTTCCGGTAAAAATCGTGATTGAAGAAAAAATCACGAATGCACTTATCATGTTGAGCGCGTAAAGACCAAGAGATGCGGCTGTCCATTCAATGCTAAGCTTGTTCATGCTGTAGAGCCAGAATCCCACGGAAAAAGCAAGGCGTGGAATAAAGGTGTACTGGAACTGCTGCAATACCATGTACAAGAGCGGGTTGATTGGCCTTGTTAGGTACAAGTCAAATTTTCCGGTCCGCACAAGTTCACCCATATCCTTCATTGGGCTCCAAAAGAAGAAGCAGCTTAAGCTGTAGCTAAGCCAACTGGTTGTAAACATAAAAAGAACTTCGTTTGCACTCCAGCCGGCTATTCCGTCAAAGTTGTGGAAGATGACCATAAAGCCTGCAAAGTACACGCCAATTAGTATTGTGTTTGCAATTAGCTCAAGCAAAAGCGCACAGTGGTAGGCCATCTTGCCCTTTAGATATATGACAACAAAGTGCTTGTAAATCTTAAAAAGATTCATTATCAACCTCCTTGAACAACAAGTTTCTTTGTTCCTGTTTTCCATGCCATCTTCATAAGGATGAATAGAATGGCAAGCCAAAAGACCTGGACCATAAGCTTTGACAAAAGAATTTTCGTGTCCATGGGATTTGTCATTATGGTTACAGGAATTTCATACATTGCCCGGAATGGAAGAAAAGAATTTATCTTCTTTAAAAACTCCGGGAACATTGCGCATGGAATCCAAGAACCAGACAAAAGCTTGTATATTGCACCAAGAAGCATGTTCAGCGGCCAAGTGACGATCAGCCAAAAAGCCATAAGCCCAATCGTAAGCGAATACAAAAATTGTATTGCATAGGCAAGGCACAATGACGCAAGACCAAAAAATATTTGGCTTTTGCAAACAAGCGGCATTCTAAAAAATAAGACGGATGCCACAGTCAATGGAATGCAGCAAGTTAAAAACTTTATTGCGCTTTTACCTATGTGCTTAGAAAGAACCATTGCCCCAAAGTTGATGGGTCTTATAAGCTGGATTGCTATGTTGCCGCTTTGGATTTGCTCGTTTATCCATTGTATTGCGTCACATTCGATGAAGCTGGAAATAATTGTTGCTATGATGACGTAGCGGATAACACCGTCTCTGGCAATAGGCAGTGCACTTTTAGCGTGAGACATGAACAGGGCATTCCAAAGGCAAAACTGCATGTAAAGGTAAATGACCTTTGACAAAAACACAGCCCAGATGGAAGAAGGATAGGCCAAGTGTTCCTTGATTCCTATTGCCATGTAGTCCAAATACTTACGCATTAACAGCCCCCTTTTGCCTGCCATAGTCTTCTGGCATTCCGTTAAGGTAAATCTTCTTTATGATTTCCTCTAAGTCTGTAGTCTTGTACATAGCTTTAAGTTCAGTTAAAGTTCCGTCGTAAAGCAAATTTCCCTTGTCTATAATGAGCATCTTTTCGCACAGGGTTTCTATGTCGGAAACATCGTGGGTTGTAAGGATTATGGTTGTCTTACGCTCCTTGTTTACCGCAAGAATAAAATTCCTGATGCGCTCCTTTGAAAGCACGTCTATTCCGATTGTGGGTTCATCAAGAAACAAAACATCCGGGTTGTGCAGTAGCGATGCGGCTAAGTCTGCCTTCATTCTTTGCCCAAGGCTTAAAAGTCTGGGAGCTTGATTTATGAATTCATCAAGGCCAAGAATGTCGGAAAACATTTCCATGTTTTGCTTGTAAACGCCGTCTGGAACACCGTACATGTCCTTAAAGAGTTTGAGTGTGTCCAGAACCGGAATGTCCCAGCAAAGAACGCTTTTTTGTCCAAAGACAGTTCCTATCCGCAGCATAATCTTTTTGCGCCCCTTGGGAAAACTTAAGTTGTTTATGGAAACGCTTCCTCCGTCCGGGGTGAGGATTCCAGTAAGCATTTTTATTGTCGTGGACTTTCCAGCACCGTTTGGGCCAATAAAAGCCGCTATCTCGCCTGTCGGTATGGAAAAAGAAATGTCGTTTACTGCGGTCTTAAAGATTCTTCCCTTTAGCCTGTAAATTTTTGTCAAATTGTTTGCTATTACTGCCATAATATCTAGAACCTCCTCGCTCTTTTCTGTATAATATCAAAAAACTAGTGATTAGTAAAATTGAATTATTTGAATTGATTCATCATAAAAAATGATGATAAAAAGGAGGCAAATGATGAATATTTTTCAGCTAGAAACCTTTGCAAAAATTGCGGAAACAAAGAATTTTACTTCTGCAGGAAACATTTTGGGGTACGCCCAGTCAACGGTTACTACGCAGATAAAGCAGCTGGAAGATGAACTTGGCTGCTTTTTGTTTGATCGCCTTGGAAAATCCATTGTTCTTACGGAAGAAGGGGAACGCCTTTTGGTCTATGCAGAAAAAATGTTGCAGTTAAAGAGGGAAATATTTCTGGAAGTTCCTTCATCAAAAGAACCGTCTGGCCTTATAAAACTTGGCATTTCTGAAACCCTCTGCTACGATAACTTTCCAAAGCTTCTTTTAAAATACAGGAAAAAGTATTCCAAGGTGAACATACAGATTCAGTTTATAGACCATTCAACTTTTCCGCAAATGCTAAAAAACGGAGCGCTGGATTTAGTCTACACGTTAAATCCTTTAATAGAAAATGATGAACTTTGTCTTTTGGAAAAAAAGAGGGAGCATCTGGCATTTTTTGCAAGTCCCAGGCATCCTCTTTCCCAGAAGGAGTCTGTTACGGAAAAGGATTTGGAAGGAATACCTTTGCTTTTGACGGGCCGCAACTGCAACTTTAGGCACATGCTTTTGGAAGATTTAAGAAAGCGGGGTGTTACTCCAAACATAGCTTTGGAAACCAGCAGCAAGGAAATCCTAAAGCAGTTCGCAATAAACCAGCTGGGGGTTGGCTTTATGCCGGAGATGGCCGCTGTTAGCGAAGTAAAGGAAAAGAAACTTTGCCGCCTTAACTGGCAAGGAGATGATTTTCCAATATATTCCCAATTGATTGTCTACAAGGGAAAGCGCCTTAGCCGGGCTAGTGAAGAGCTAAAAAATATGATAATGCCGTAGTTTTTAGGTTGACAATCACCCCCTTGGTAAATAAAAAAAGGGGTGCCTAACAATTAGACATCCCCTTAATGCTATGAAATGTTTTTTATTTCCAGACGGA
Organism: Treponema sp.; assembly: GCA_017961705.1. Taxonomy (GTDB): domain Bacteria; phylum Spirochaetota; class Spirochaetia; order Treponematales; family Treponemataceae; genus Treponema_D. The sequence goes on along the minus strand of JAGCWT010000021.1, from coordinate 1,538 downwards.
ATCCAGGTATGCAAAGCGGGCTTTTAACCATTTCTTAAGGCGGTCAGCTGCTTTTTTCTGGTTTTTGCATTTGGCAGATTCTTTGTCCAGCTCGTTTCCTACCAATTCATTGTTGCCAATGTTAGCCCAAACCTTCTGGTCTTCTGTAAAGCTCTTGGCATAATTTTTTGTGATAAAGTCTATGTTTGCCAAAAGCTTATCCACTGTTTTTCCAGCCTTAATTGTCTTCCACTTTGCTTTTACTGCACTCTGGAACCAAGGCTCGTTTACGAATACCATCATCCACGGGTTGCAGTGCTTCTGTTCCCAATGGCTTACGTCCCACTGCTTTACCGCAGCATGGAGGCCTTTTCCGTCTGCACAGAAATTCTTGTTGCCCATTGTTGAGTCAAAGTCCCAAGGTGCTTCAAAATAAATCTTTTTGTTACCTTCAGGACCAAAGTCAGCAGTAAAGTAGAAGCTTGAATAATACAAGTCCGGGTCACAGACAATTTCTGACAAAATATATGCTTCAACCATTGAGTCAATGTCTATAACCTTAGAAACGCATTCGCGTGCATTTGAAGCCTTTGACTTTACCAAGTTCTTGTAGTCTTTGTCGAACTCAAGGTACTTTTTGTTGTAAGCGGCTTCGTAGCAGATTTGCCATACACCGTTTACATAATTGTCTATGAATTTTACCTGGGAAGGGTTGGTTATGTTGCTCTTGATTGTATAGCCAGACTCGAGCTTGCTAATGTCTACGGTATCTCCGTTTATGTCCTTTAGGTTGCCAACGGCCTTAAAGTCGAATTTGTTCTTTTCGGCATAGGAATATCCGTCAAATTCCAAGAAATAACCAATGTCTGTATTCTTGTAGCCTTTTTTTACTTCCGTGATGTTTACGCGTTCTTTGCCTACTTCCTGGAGTTCTGCCAAGACGTAGACTCCCCAGAACTTGTTGTTGACGTATACTTCGGCAAGCCTAAAGTCGCTTTTGTATCCAGATGTAATCATGTGGGCAAGGTAGAGGCCTGTTGCATCTCTTGAAAAAGACCAGTCCTTGTAAGAAGCCATAAGAACCCAGTCCCTGTTTTTCTTTCCTTCGTTCATTCCTAGTATGGACTGCTTTTCTTTGAACCTTATGCGAAGAGGCTTTTTGTCGTAGGAAGTTGTCCAGTTGCCGCGGACTTTTACCTTGGCTTCTGCGTTGTCAATAGCTGTTGCCTTGTTGCCGTCTACAATTGTTACTTTGCATTCTTCGTAATAGGGTACGGGGTCATCCTTTATTTCTCCCCAGGTCTTGCGTTTTTCCGTTACAACCGAAGCTACAGGTTTTGCCACAAAGTCATTGTTGCCGGATTTAGAGCTGATTTTAATTACAGGTATGTTTGCAGAAATACCAGGTTTAAAATTTGGATCAGGCGCTGTCTTTTTCTGCGGGAAAGCTACTAGTGAAGTAAAGGATAGCAGAGCCAGCGGTAAAAGAAATTTTTTCATACTTCCTCCTAAGGCAAATAATCGGTTGGGTTAAATTTTGAGCTATTACATACTATTTT